>DASZFB010000054.1:0-3069 GCA_035940275.1 Candidatus Eremiobacteraceae bacterium
GTCTAGACGCAGCGCGTCATGCCTGGATCGTATCTAAGTTACGACAGCCCGGCAAAAACGCAGGGCACTAGGACTTGGTGCCTCCACGACTCACGGCAGAAAGCCGCGAGGCCATCTCGGCTAGCTGTTCTCTTTCGGGTCGTCTAAAGCGTTGCTTGAGAAACACCATCCCGCGCCAGACGAGATACTGCTGAGCCTTCGACCCGGTCAGGGTAAAGCGATCAAAGTGAGATACAAGACGAGCGAGTTCTGCGGCCCGAGTGATCCGAAAGTAACCAGATTCCGCCTCGCCTTGGGAACTTCTTGAGGTCGGATTGATCCTGTAGATGCGGCCGGCCCCGCCGAAAAAAGCCTGAAGGCCTTGCAGTATCGCCACGTCCTTTACGCCAACTTTGATTCCAAAGTAAAGCCCAAAGCCACTGCCGGAGCGACTATACGTGAAGCTAGCGGACCGCTCGCAGAAACCTGTAACGTACCAAGGATGCAGCGATTGTTTCACGTGGAATTGTTTCGTTTGACACACTTCTACTCCTACGGTTTACGGCTCTCAGCGTGCTAAAGACGTTCCCTATGGACGATCTTCTCGTCCAGCAACTTGGACCAGATCACGTCTTTAGCGTCGGCGGCCGTGTGCGTGACGAACTCCTTGCTGACCTCGGGAAACCCCAGCCGCAGTCGCCGGACGCAGACTATCTTATTACTAGTGTCCCGTACGACGAGATAGTACAGAAATTAGCCTCTCACGGCTCAGTGGAGCTTGTGGGTGCGTCCTTTGGGGTCATCAAGTTTACTCAAGGGGGCGTCACGGTCGATATCGCTCTTCCCAGGCGCGAGCGTTCGACCGGAACGCATCACCGTGATTTCCTGGTGGAATCGGCTCCTGACATTCCCCTAGAAGAAGACCTCAGCCGGCGCGATTTCCGCATCAACATGATGGCGCGCAATCTTGCGACACGCGCAGTTGTCGATCCATACGGTGGCGCCGACGATCTACGCAACGGGTGCCTCGACATCCTCAAAGACGAAGTCTTCGTCGAGGATCCGCTGCGCATCTTGCGCGGCGCACATTTTGCAGCGCGATTTGACCTCGAGCCAACTCCTCGTACGCTCCAGGCGATGCGCGCTGCTGTAAATCTCATCCATACCGTCGCTCCCGAACGAATCGCCGACGAGCTGCAAAAGTTGCTGACCAAATCCGCGCGTCCTAGCGTTGGTCTCGAGCTTTTGCGGGCGGTGGGAGCGCTCTCGCAGATCATGCCGGAGCTGCTCGAAGGATGGGGCGTGGAACAAAACGAGTTCCATAGTTACACCATCTATTACCATGCGCTGCGCGCGTGTGACGAGGCGCCACGCGACCTCGCGCTGCGCCTAGCGGCCCTGCTGCACGATGTGGGAAAACCACGCACGAAGTCCGGCCCCCATTTCTACCGGCACGAATTGGTCGGTGAGGAGATGGCGCAGAAACTCTTGACCCGCTTGCGTTTTAGCGGGGATGTCGTAACGCAAGTGACACACCTGATCCGCCATCACATGTTCGCTTCAGACGATTCCCTTACGGACGCGGCGGTGCGCCGCTTCATCAACCGGGTGGGCGCCGACAGGGTGGAACAACTGTTTGAGTTACGGCGTGCAGACATCGTCGCCTCGGGGCTTCCCGAGCGCAACCCGGCGGAGCTGGACCGCTTTGCCGGCAGGGTGCATCGGGAGCTGGCAGGGCCCAGCGTCTTCGGGATTGGCGATCTTGCGATCGACGGCGAAGCTGTCATTGGAATGATGAAAGATTTAAAACTCGTCGGATACGATTTCCGCGGCGATGAGCGCGTCGGCGCAGTACTTCGACATTCCTTAGAGTGCGTGCTCGAGGATCCCGCGAAGAACACACCTGAACACTTGCGCGCAATCGCGCACGACTATCTGCGACGCGAGGCCCCATGACCAAACAAAATGGCGCAGCAGCGGTGGCGGGTGCCCCGCACAGCGAAGCCGCTCAAGCAACGCGACGAGCGCGCGTCGTCGCAATAGCGAACCAGAAGGGTGGCGTCGGGAAAACCACGACCGCGATCAATCTGAGCGCCGAACTGGCGCATCTCGGAAAACGCGTGCTCCTCGTGGACATCGACCCGCAAGGCAACGCGACTACCGGGCTCGGCCTAGAGAAGTCATCGATCGAGTCGTGTATGTACGATGTCATCATCAAGTTGGCAGAGTTGGACAACGTCATTCGAGACACGAGAATCGAAGGCTTACGCATTGCACCGTCAACGCTGAATCTCGCGGGCGCTGAGATTGAGCTCGTCACGGCAATGTCGCGCGAGCTGCGACTGCGCAACGCGCTTGCTCGCAGCCTGGAGCAGTACGATCATATTTTTATCGATTGCCCGCCATCGCTCGGCTTGCTCACGCTCAATGCGATGAGCGCAGCTGATTGCCTCATCGTACCGATACAAGCCGAGTATTTTGCACTCGAAGGCTTGGGACAGCTCACCCACGTCATCGAGCTTGTGCGCAATCACCTCAACCCGCAGATACGTATCTTAGGCGTGCTGATCACGATGTTTGATGGGCGAACCAATCTTGCGGCGCAAGTCGTTGAAGAAGTAGAGAAGTATTTCCCCGGTCTCACGTTCGCGGCGCGCATCCCGCGCAGCATACGCTTGTCCGAAGCACCATCGCATGGCGCTCCCATAACACTGTTCGATCCCAAAGGAAAAGGCGCCGCGGCGTACGCAGCGCTCGCTGAGGAGGTTCTTGCTCGTGAGTAAACCACGCGGACTCGGTCGCGGTTTGGGTGCGCTTTTTCCCACTGCTGCAGCGACGAGAACGGCCACGCCGGTCGCGGGCACGCCGCTCGCCAACATCCCCATCGAGAACATCACGGCGAATCCGCATCAGCCGCGCCGGCATTTTGACGAAGAGTCGCTGACGGCGCTGGCGCAATCCATCAGTTCCCACGGTTTGCTCGCGCCGATCCTCGTACGACCTGATGCGGGAAAGCCTGGGCATTACGAAATCATCACAGGCGAACGCCGCTGGCGAGCGGCGCGCCTGGCCGGTCAACGTCTCATTGCG
>DASZFB010000055.1:0-1702 GCA_035940275.1 Candidatus Eremiobacteraceae bacterium
GCTGATGCACGGGAAGATAGTGCAGGTAGTCTTCAAACTTTGTGTGATAGGTGAAGAAGAGCGGCGTTGTGCGACGGCGCGCAAGATACGCACCGAGACATCCGATGAAAAAGAACGTCTGCGCATGAATGACATCAAAGGGCACTGCCGGTAAATTAGCGACAACCTTCGCTGGCAGCGGAAACGCCATCCGAAATCCCGGATAGAACGGAAAGGACGTGGAGCGGAGATGAAACACATCAGGATGCTCTTCGTCGCCCTCGGGATGCGCCGGTGCGACGACGATGACTCGATGACCTCGGCGGCGCAACGCACGCGTCGTCGAAACAATCGATGTGACCACGCCATTTGTCTCGGGCTGGTGTGTGTCGGTAAAGACGCCGATGGTCAGTTGTTGCGAATTGTGCTCCAAGAAGCTCGTCCTACCTAAGCGCGATCATCTCCGACGATGCTGTACATTTCGTGCGGATTCGTTTTCTGCGCGGGCCGCTCGGGCACCGCTTTCACACGGACACGAACAGTTTTGGTAGCGTAGTGAATGACCAGTTCGTCGCCTACTTTTACCACGTGCGATGCCTTGACCGGCCTCCCGCCGCACTCGATGCGCCCAGCATCCAGCGCTTCCTTCGCCTCGGTCCTGCGTTTTGCAAGCCGTGAAACCTTAAGAAACTTGTCCAGCCTCATGTTCCTTCGCCCGCTGCCACAGGGCATCGAGGTCGTCCAAGCTTCGATTGGCGAGCGCGGTTGCGCCGCCGCCGGCGATGCGCTCCATCGTCGCAAAGCGTCGCCGAAACTTGGCGTTGGCTTGACGCAGCGCCGCTTCCGCGTCAACGCCGCTGCGGCGCGCTAGGTTGACGATTGTGAACAACAGATCACCGAGCTCGTCACGCATGCTCTCCGCATCGTGCGCAGCGATCGCCTCGCGCAACTCGCCGAGTTCCTCATCGAGCTTGACGAGAACGTCGTGGGCCTGCGGCCAGTCGAAACCAACCGTGTTCGCCTTCTCCTGCATGCGCTGCGCGTGCAGCAGCGATGGCAACGTCTTGGGGATGCCGTCGAGCAGCGACTCGCGATGGCGGATTGACGCCTCCTGGGTCTTGATCATCTCCCATGACTTCATTTGTTCTTGCGTCGTCGAGATGCTCGCATCGCCGAATACGTGCGGATGGCGGCGAATCATTTTGTTCGCCAGCGCGTCGATGACGTCGGCGACCGCAAACTTTCCTTGCTCGCAAGCGATCTGCGCATGGAAAACGATTTGGAGCAGCAAGTCACCCAGCTCTTCGCACAACTTTTTGGCGTCGTGTTCGTCAACGGCTTCGACGACCTCGTGTGCCTCCTCAACGAGGTATGGTAAGAGCGATTCATGTGTTTGCTCCCGATCCCAGGGGCAGCACGCGCGCAGGCGCGCCATTATCTCGACGAGCTCGTCCCACGTATGGTGAATGGCCACGGGTGGCAGCGGCACGAGCGGTGACATCGCTGCTGCCGAGAGCGCGGAGCGCGGCATGCCGGGAACGATATTGACGTTGACTCCTCGCTCCGAGAGCGCGCGGAGCAGATGGGGCAATCCCGGAAAATCGAGCAACGGATGGCCCGGCACGCTGAGGGCAGCGTCGCCCTTTTCAAAGAGCGACGCAGCGGCGACCGTGGCGCTCTCGACGCCCCGCAGCAGAGCACCGGCGTCAAAGGGGACGCTGCG
>DASZFB010000056.1:0-4074 GCA_035940275.1 Candidatus Eremiobacteraceae bacterium
GAGATTACCGGAGGTTGTGACTGAGGTTGCGGAGATCGGTCGCCGTTATGGATTGCGCATCGCGAACGTCTTTCACGCGGGCGATGGGAACTTGCACCCGCTCATCGTGTTCGACGATCGGGTGCCCGGTGATTATGACCGGGCGGTCGCGGCGGGTGCCGATATCTTGCGGGCATGCGTGCGTCACGGCGGCAGCATATCGGGCGAACACGGCATCGGCATGGAGAAGCGGGATTGTATGACGCTGCAGTACGCCCCGACCGACCTTGCGCTGATGGCGCAGCTCAAGAGCGCGTTTAACCCCACCGGATTATGCAACCCTGCGAAAATATTTCCCACGTCGCGCCGTTGCGGCGAGAGTGCGCGCACGCTTGGGCGCGGTGCGCTTGCGCCAGACGTTGCCAAAGCTACAGGACCTGCGTTTTAGTGCCGCGCAACGAGCTTCGCACGCTCCATCTGCCCATGGCTGACGAGCTCGGCAAACGCGCAGGAAGCCGCCCGCGCGTGCGGCCGCAAGAGTGCGACCCCTATGCAATTGCCGGCGTCACGCCGAAACTCGTCTTCTCCCCGCGTACGTTGACCGAGGCGTCGAAAACGATCGCGACGATTGCGGCCGAGGGTGCTTCCATCATCATACGTGGCTCGGGCACGAAGCAGCTGCGACCGCCTCATCCCTACGACGTCGATGTGGTACTCGATGCCACGCGATGCAGCGGCATCGTCGAACACACGCCTGCCGATCTGACTGTGACCGTCGCCGCCGGGACCAAGCTCGCGGAGTTGCAAGAGGCGTTGCGTGCTCGCGGGCAATTTTTCCCGAGCGATCCTCCGTTCGCATCCGACACGACGGTCGGCGGCATGTTGTCCGCGCGCGCAGCAGGTGCGTTACGCCAGCGCTACGGCGCGCCGCGCGACAACGTGCTCGGCATGCGCGTCTGTCTTTCCAATGGCTCGATCGCTTTCACCGGCTCGAGAGTTGTCAAGAGTGTCGCCGGATACGATATTCCAAAATTGTTCGTTGGGGCGCGCGGTACGCTCGGTTTCATCGGCGAGGTTACTCTTAAGGTGGCGCCCTTGCCACGCGAGGAGCGTGGCGTTATCGGTGCGTTTGCAAGCTGCGCAGCTGCAGGCGACGCTGCCTCGCGACTGTTCTTATCACCGCTTTTTCCCCTCGCGACGACGCTCCACGACCGCGCTTCGACCCACCGAGTTCGCGCGTTAGGACTTGCGGACACCGCGCAGTGGACGCTCGTCGTGCGGTGTGGTGGCACGCGCGCTTCTACCATCCGTCAGGCCGATGCCGTCAGCGAAATTCTGCGGTCAGCGGGCGCATCCGAGGTCGAAGTGCTCGACGCGGATCGGCTACATTTTGCGTGGTCGGATATCGCCGAACTTGCCGGGGGCGCCATGTATCCGGGAACGCAATATCTGTGTTGCGCGATCGCATGTCTGCCCTCGCAGGTCGCGCCGGTCCTTGACTCAGTCTTAGCTTCATATCCTGAGGCGCAATGCACGGCTCACCCGGCGGCCGGCATAGTTTACGTCCATCTGCACCGAGGGCCGACTGTCGACACAAGGTCGACCGCTACATCCGCGCAAGCGAACGCTTTTGTACGGCCGTTAGTCGAACTGTGCGAGCGCGAGCAGCTGTACCTGAGTTATCTCGCCGCACCGCCAGAATTCGAATCCTTGCGCGCGCCGATCCCGGCAGATTCGCCAATTGCACTTATGCGACGCGTCAAGGCCTCGTTGGATCCAAGCGGTACGTTTGACCCCGGACGCTTCGTGGCTGGAATCTAGTGGTTATGACCGACACAAGCGGATACACCGGAGCCCAGCGTCCGCAGCTCAACGATCTCGATCGTTGCACGCGCTGCGGACTGTGCGAGCAGGCGTGCCCGACATATCGATTGCTGAAGTTCGAACCTGACTCACCCCGGGGGCGCATTTTTCTCATGAAGGAGGTCGCCGAAGGTCGAGCTGTCGTCGATGCCAATCTCGCGGAACATCTCTACGCCTGCCTTGGTTGTCGCGCGTGCGAGACGGCGTGCCCGTCGGGCGTGCAGTTCGGCAAGTTATTGGAGTTCGGTCGACACCAGGTGGAGCTTCACGGCGAGATTACACCCGAGCGGCGGAGCTGGCGTCTCTTCCGCACGCTTGCGTTCGATCGGATTCTTCCTACACCGTGGCTTTTTCATCTACTCATGCTGCCGGCGCGGATGCTTCAAGCGCTTCCCGCTGTTCTCGCTTTCATGCAGTCGTTGCCGCTGCCGAGGAAGCTGCAGCAGTTGGTGCGCATGATTCCACGAGCGAACGGGAACGGTCGACACAAGGTCGACCGCTACAGAAATCGTGCAGGGGTGATTCCGGCACAGGGAGAGCGGCGAGCTCGCGTCGGTCTCTTCGTCGGCTGCATTATGGGATCGCTCTTCAGCCACGTCCACAGTGCCACGATCCGCGTGCTGACTCGCAACGGTTGCGAGGTCGTTATCGTTCCCGGGCAGTGGTGCTGTGGAGCGCTCAACGTGCACGCAGGTGAAAGAATGCATGCAGCCAGGATGGCTCGTGCAAACATCGCCGCATTTGCAAAGGAACCACTCGACGCAATCATCGTGAACTCAGCCGGCTGCGGCGCGGTGATGAAGGAATACGCGGATCTGCTCGACGGCGATCCTGACTCGGTTGTCTTCTCGAGTAAAGTAAAAGATGCAAGCGAATTTCTTGCTGAGCTTGGCCTGCGTCCTGGACTGCAGCCAGTGCATGCAACTGTCTCCTATCAAGACGCGTGTCACCTCGCACATGGACAGCGCGTGCGCCAACAACCGCGGGTACTGCTGGCGCAGATCCCAAGCCTCACGTATGTGGAGATGGACCACGCCGACCAGTGCTGCGGAGCGGCGGGCGTATACAGCCTCACGCATAGCGAGCTGTCGGACCGGATCCTCGCGGAAAAGATCGATGAAATAGCTCGGACGCGCGCCGGGCTGGTCGTCACCACCAACCCTGGCTGCTCCATGCAAATCCAGGCGGGCTTAATAAACCGGCACATGGATGTCCGCGTTTGCCATCTTTTCGAGCTGCTAGACGAGTCTTACGGGCCTAGACCGTAGAACGGAACAAAGGCCGAGAATCGGGGTTCTCGGGGTCGCGCCTGGTGTGGACTCTCATCACGCTTGGGTCATGGCGTTGCGGGTTGGGCTAAGATTGCTCCGACCACTACCTTAGGAAAGCTTGCCTACCCCGGTATACCGAGGATTTGGGCCCAAGGGAACCTGTCACAATGGGCGTACGACGCAAGTCACATACGCAAGGATGCTAGCATAGATGGCTTCTTCGCAGCCTTTTCCCGGAGGCTCGCCCCCGCTTCAACATGGGGCGCACAGCGCAAACCCACCCACAGCTGACGCGGCCCACAGCAGTTTCTTTCCAAGTGGCTCGACGTACTACAGTAAATTGCTCGCGCTCTCGTCCGGGCCCGAGGATCATTTTTTTGCAAACCTGCACGCGGTTATGCGCGACTTCCTCGATGTGCCAATCCTCATCGCAGCCACCGCGGACGTAAATTCACCTGACGGCTATCGTCTGCAATATCAGCGCAACATGGACGAGCGCGACGCGCTGCCGGTCATCGATAGAAAATTTGTCAATCAAGCGCTGCGCAGTGGTCGCACGATGCTCTTCGGCCGCCTTCCCAAATTACCGACGGGCGGCTACTTGCAATCCACAGGCGACGGCGCGGGTTCTATTCTTTGCGCACCGATGCGCCACGACGGCAAGATTTTGGGGTACATCGCGATTCGCTCGCGGCGCGAGGGCATGTACGGCGATCAAGAACTTGAGTACGTTACTGCCGCTGCCGATCTCGCCGCAATTTCCGTGCGCAGCAAACTCGTCGGAGATGAAGCGCGAGCGCGCAGCACCGAACTGCGCCTTATGCTTGAAGCCGCGCGGGCGCTTTCTGCGGAGCGCGACCTGCGTCGACTTTTTTCACGTCTGCACCGCCTCGTCGGTAACGTCATGGATGCGGGAACATTCTACGTTGCCTTGGGTTCGTGGGAACAGGGCGTGATGACG
>DASZFB010000057.1:0-4165 GCA_035940275.1 Candidatus Eremiobacteraceae bacterium
TCGGCGCGTTGCAACTTGCGTATCGATCCTTTGCGCCCAAGCTTATCGTCAATCTGCCATTCATTCCGTTTAACATCGCGAGCGTGCCGCTGCACCATCTCGCCCTCGAACTCATTGTTGCCGGCGTGCTCGTCGGGATGCTATCCAGCTTGCTGTCGGTCAGCCGGTACCTGCAGACCGCATGACGCGCACCCGCCAAGGGCTCGTCGCTTCCGCGTTCGCATGCGTCTTGCTCGCGCTCGCTTTGCTTGCACCCGCACCGCCAGTGCTCGACCAGAGTGCGAGCATCGCATCTGCAGCCACACCAGTGCCTTTATCCGAAAAGATCCGTCAAAAGAAGGCGATTATTGAAGCAACCCATCGCAAACTCCAAGAGAGCCGGCGTAAGTTGCACGTCGCCAGATTCAAGGAACAGACAATCGCGCAACAGCTCGACGCGGTGCAGAACAGCATCGCGCGCGTGCGCATCGATCTGAGCGATCTGCGCGGCTCGATTCAACAGAATGAATTGCGGCTATCGATACGACGCACGCAGCTCGCAGCCGCGCAATTGAGTCTGAACCGTCACCGCGACGCGCTTAACGCCCGCATTGTCGACGTGTACGAATACGGCCGAACATCGTACCTCGACGTGCTGTTGAGTGCCACTTCCTTTGTCGACTTCATCGAGCGATGGGATTTCGTTCGCTACATTCTTCGATCGGATCAGCAGCTGATCGATACCGTCAACCACGAGCAAACGCGCTACCAAAAACTTGTCTACGATCTCGAAAGCACCCAAGCGGCGCTGCTACGCCAAAAGGGTGAAGAGTTGAGCCGCGATGAGCAGCTCGGCGTACTCGCGGGCGAGCGCCGCCACTTGCTCTCGGTCGCCGCAAGCCAGCGCTCAGTCATCGCACAGCAAGTTGACGAGCTTGAAAATCTCAGCGCAGCTGAAGAAGCCCGCTTGCAAGAACTCATCCGCGAGAAACAGGCCGAAGAGGCGCAAGCTGTGTTGAAAGCCAGGGAAGCGGCGTTCCAGGCGCGGCGCGCTGCCGCCATCGCGGCAGGCTTGCCCCCGCCCCCGGAGCGGCCGTTTGGTGGGCCGGTTGCCTTTGCGTGGCCGGTACGCGGCCCGATCACATCGCCTTTCGGAATGCGGACAGACCCCGTTACGGGACGCTACCAACTGCATTCAGGAATCGATATTGGGGCCGGCTATGGGGTGCCAATCCAAGCATCGGCCGATGGAATAGTTATATATGCCGGCTGGTACGGCGGATACTGGAATGCAATCATATTAGACCACAGTTCGGGACTGTCGACACTTTATGCGCACTGTTCCGCAATGTACGTCAACGAACACCAATGGATACAGCGCGGCCAGGTCATTGGCGCCGTCGGATCAACCGGGTGGGCGACCGGACCACATCTACATTTTGAAATTCGCGTGAACGGGGTACCAGTTGACCCGCTCTCGCGCCTGTAACCGTATGAGGATAGACGAGTACTTTCTAGGGGCATAAGAGCTCGAGCAGCGAATGAAAAGGTCTGCCCCAAACGTTACCTATCTAAGGCCGTCCCGTACCTGCCCCCAGTTTGAAAGGAAATCGCCACATCGTGTCCGCCGCCCGTAAAACTGTCGTCGTCCTCGTCCTCGTGATCGTCGCGCTCGTGGCGGTCCTTGTGCTGCAACATCGCCCGCACATCGCATGGCGTACGCACCACCATTATCCGGTGGTCGCATGGGACCTCGGCAACGTTGCGGTGGATGCCGACAACAGCGCGGCCGGTTCTCAGCAACGCAATTTGGACATGCTCGACATGTCGCTCGAGAAAATTCGCAGCGTGTACTACAAACCGGTCGATGAGTCTGTGCTTTTGCGCGGCGAGCGACACGGGCTGCTCGAGTATCTGAAGTATAAGCACGTGAGCGCGACCATTGCCATTCCCGCAGTTACCCCCGAAGCATCCAACGCGCAAGTGGAAGCGGATGCAAACGCCCTTTTAACCGGCGCCATCGGCAAGTACGGAACCAAAGCAGGGGCTGACAACCTCACCTATGCCGCGATCGCGGGAGCGCTCGATGGCCTGGGCGACCCGTACACCGTTTTTCTGAGCCCGCGCGATAAAACGTCGCTCACCGAATTCATCCAGGGTGGTGATTTTGGCGGCATCGGAATTTACATTGGAAAAGATAAGAAAACCCAAGAGGTCAACGTCATCCAGCCGATCGATGGAACGCCAGCCTCTCGTGCCGGCCTCAAACGCGGCGACGTGATTCTGTCGGTCGACGGTAAGCAGACCAAAAACCTCGATCTCGACGTCGTGATGAACATGATCCGCGGCAAGTCGGGATCCACCGTCACGCTCGTGGTTCGCCGTGGCAAGGGCGACATTCGTGATTTTTCGATCGAGCGTGAAGTCATCACCGTCCCATCGATGACCTCGCATATGATCAATGGCGACATCGGCTATATTCAGTTGTACGATTTCGGCGAACGCTCGGCGCAAGAGGTCACGGACGCCTTGAACCGGCTACTCAAGCAAGGCGCGCGAGCCTTCATTCTCGATCTGCGTGATAACGGTGGTGGTTTGCTCGACGCCGCTGTGGACATCTCGTCGAAGTTCATCGCAGATGGGCCAATCGTGTCGCGCATCGATCGCGATGGTCACGTCGAAACCGATGACGCCAACCAAGATGCCATTCCGCCGCACCCGCTCGTCGTGCTCGTGAACCAGTACTCAGCCAGCGCATCTGAAATCACGGCCGGTGCCATTCAGGACTCTAAGATCGGTGTTCTTATGGGTCAGAAGACCTTCGGCAAAGGCGTCGTCCAAACGATATATGACCTGCCCGGTGGCAGCGCCATCAAAGTCACGACTCAACGGTATGTGACGCCCAACGGCCGCGATATCAATAAAAAGGGCATCGAGCCCAACATCGTAGTGCCGATGGACTATAGAGATGTCGGTGTCAATGGCAAAGACATTCAATTACAAGCTGCGCTGCGGTATCTCAAACGCCAAATTGCATTGACGAAACCCAGCATCTAATAAGTTGAACTAACAGACTTAGCACTAACTTGAAGTAACGGACCTAGCACTAGAACTTGAAGCAACGGACCTTCAGGTCCGTTCAGGAGAAAGGTACCCAGCATGACTTCGCCCCTGCAACAAATACTCGCGAGAATTCTCGGTGTTGCATTTACCCTTAGCCTGACGATTGGTCTTGTCGCTAGCGCATCAGCAGCGGCAAGCGATGACGTCGGCCGGTCTATGCTGGATTACTCGTTTGAACGCGCCTCCGCTGAGTTCTACAAAAAGACCACTTCCCAAGCGCTGCTCGACGGCGCGGTCACGGGTATGCGCGCCCTTGTGAAGTCTCACGGCGGCGACCCGAACAGGCTTCCACAGCTGCATGACGCCGGCAGTGACAACGCCGACGTCGCGGCGCTCAACCACGAATTGCTCCAGGCAGATCACGAGTTCGGCCAAAGCGTCGGCGAGCGCAATATCGCATACGCAGCAATCGACGGTATGATGCAGTCGCTGCACGACCGCTGGACCGTGTTTATGACACCCAAGGAATACCGCAGCCTCAATGAAGGGCTCGACGGCGGCAATTTCGCCGGCGTCGGGATCGTCATCGACGTCGATGCAGCTACGAAGTCACTTCTTGTCGTCCAGACGATCGACGGCGGCCCGGCTGAAAAGGCCGGTATTCAAGCCGGCGACCTTATTCTTAATGTCGACGACAAGACCACGCAAGGCCTGACTACAGAACAAGATAGCTCGCTCATTCGCGGCAAAGCGGGAACGACCGTACAGCTCACCGTGCAGCGCGCAGGCCAGGCGAAGCCGCTCGTTCTGATGATTACCCGCGAGACCATCCACGCCCCGAGCGTGCGCAGTCGCGTGCTCGATGGCGATATTGGCTACGTGCAAGTGCTCGTCTTCGGCCTGACGGCCGGTCAAGAGTTGTCGACGGCAATGCAGAAGCTTGACAAGCAAGGCGTCAAAGGCATCGTGCTTGACCTGCGCAATAACGGCGGCGGCTATCTGAACGCAGCGATCGACGTATCGTCGCTGTTCGTGCCGGAAGGTCCCATCGTTTCGATCGACAGCCGGAGCAAACCGCTGACGACGTTTGACGCTGAGAATACAGCCATGACGCCGCGGCCTC
>DASZFB010000058.1:0-3679 GCA_035940275.1 Candidatus Eremiobacteraceae bacterium
CGTTGGGATATGCGACGGACGGTGTCGCTGCATATCTGTGTCGGGGAACGGCGTGCTTTGCTCGCGTCACCTCAGCGAGCGACTTTGCGTCTGCCCTGTTAACAGCGAAAGGCTAGCGAGCGACGAACGGACCTAAAGGTCCGCGGTCGACACAAGGTCGACCGCTACAGGCCTGTTGCTTCAAAAGCCATCAAAGGCGCCGCACAGGTAGGCACGGCCGAGGCGGTCAAGAATCGGCCTTACTAAAGCGCGGCTAATGTAGCGGTCGACTTTATGTCGACCGTTTTGGAGGAATGGTGGCGAAATACGACGCGATCATCGTCGGCGGCGGTCATAACGGGCTCGTCACGGCCTGTTATCTCGCGCGCGCGAACTGGAAAGTTCTCGTTTTGGAGCGCAGATATATCGTCGGCGGAGCATGCGTCAGCGAAGAGACGTTCCCCGGCTACAAAGTTTCAACCGCCGCGTATGTCAACAGCCTCTTCCGGCCGGAGATCATCCGCGATCTACGGCTGAAGGACTACGGCTTCGAGTTACTCGAGCGCGATCCGTCGTCGTTCTCGCCCTTCCTCGATGGACGCTACCTGCTGCTCGGTCCCGACCATGACATGACGTTGCGCGAGATTGCGAAATTCAGCGCGCGCGACGCGTCGAGCTATCCCAAGTACGAGAAGATGCTGGAGCGCGTCGCGTCAGTCATCGAGCCGACGCTGACGCAAACGCCACCCAACATCGCGAAGCCCGGGCTCGGCGATCTTCTTAAGATGGCGCCAATGGGTCGCGCCATGCAGAAGCTCGGGCCGGCAATGGGCGAAGCAATCGAAGTGCTGACCGGGCCTGCACGGCCGATCCTCGACCGTTGGTTCGAATCCGAAGAACTCAAGGGAACCCTCGCGACCGATGCGATCATCGGCGCTTTTGCCTCACCCTCCATGCCGGGTACCGCGTACGTGCTCTTTCATCACGTCATGGGTGAAACCAACGGAAAGCGCGGCGTGTGGGCTTACGTTAAGGGCGGCATGGGCGGACTCACCCAAGCGCTTGCGAAGGCGGCACAGGATCTCGGTGTCGAGATTCGCACGCAGGCCGACGTCAAGAAAATCCTTGTGCGCGATGGCGCAGTAACGGGAGTGGCGCTCACAAACGGCGATGAGTTTACCGCGCCCCGTGTGGCAAGCGGCGTCGATTGCAACGTCACCTTCAACCACCTTCTCGATGAAGCTGACGTGCCGCCGGATTTCCTCGCCGCAATAAACCGAATCGATTACAGCAGCGCGTCAATGAAGATCAATGCCGCGCTCGACTCCTTGCCAAACTTCACTGCCTGTCCAGGCACCACGGCCGGTCCGCAGCATCGCGGTACCGTTCATCTCGTGCCCGATCAGGATTACATCGAGCGAGGCTACGATGACGCGAAGTACGGTCGCCCCTCGAGAGATCCTATCGTTGAGATGTGTTTGCCGTCGGCTGTCGACCCAAGCGTTGCTCCTCCCGGCAAGCACCTTGCGTCCATGTTCGTGCAGTATGCGCCGTACAAGCTCGCCGACGGACAGTGGAATCAACCACAAAAGGATGCGTTTGCCGATCGTTGCTTCGATATCGTGGAGCAGTACGCGCCGGGTTTCAAACAGTCGGTCACCGCGCGACAAATTTTGAGTCCGGTCGACCTCGAGCAAACATTCAATCTGACCGGCGGCAACATATTCCAGGGATCGATGGCGCTCCACCAGCTCTTCATGTTTCGGCCGGTGCCTGGGTATGCGGGTCACCGCATGCCGCTACGCGGGTTGTTCTTGTGCGGAGCAGCCGCACACCCGGGCGGCGGCGTCATGGGCGCATCCGGTTGGAATGCCGCGCGCGAAATGTTGAAGCGCTAAGACGGGGGGAGTGTATGCCTGCCGAGCAGTGGAACGTCATAGTATCCATCGCGACGCTCGTTGTGCTCTTAACTGCCGCGCTCGCCGCGCTCGTTCAGCTCCGACATATCCGCGCGAGCAACGAACTCAGCACCTTTTCCCAAGCCTTGGACCTTTGGTCCTCTCCTGGCGTACAGCAAGGCTTACAATTCATTCAGCACGATTTGGCCACGAAAATGAAAGATCCGGCATTCCGGGGCGAGCTCGACACCCCCGGGCCAGTCGATCATTCGCGGCACCCGGAGTTAAACGTCCTCGATTATTTCGACAACGTCGCAATTTACCTTATCCTAGGGAACATGCGCGAAGATATGATCATGCAGGCAGCCGGTCAGCTCGTCTGCAGCTTGTGGCAAACGTTATCGCCGACGATCGCGATCATGCGGCGGCAACGAGGGCCTCAGATGTACGTCTCATTTGAGTATCTCGTCGCTCGCGCGCAGATTTGGCACAAGCGCTACCCGAACGGATACCTCCCGACCGGTTTTCAGCGACTGCCAAATACCGACATGTGGCTAAGCGCCGACACGACCCCGCCGGCGTAGGCCGAAGGCACCGTACGCACGCGTGAAAAGACTCATCGTCACAGGCGACGACTTCGGCGCTTCCACGCTGGTCAACGAAGCCATCGAGCAAGCGCATCGGGGCGGCATCCTCAACACGACGTGTCTCATGGTTGGCGGGCTAGCAGCAGATGATGCGGTTCGCCGCGCGCGCCGTTTGCCGTCGCTGCGCGTCGGGTTGCATATCGTTTTAGTCGACGGCCGCCCGGTGCTCGATCCCGGCGCGGTCCCGGCTCTGGTGGACAAGAATGGGGACTTCTCGAGGCAGCTCGTTCGGGCAGGGTTCAACTTCTTCTTCAATCCTGACGCACGGCGGCAGCTCGAAGCCGAAATCCGCGCCCAATTCGACGCGTACCGTGCGACTGGACTGCCGCTCGATCACGTCAACGCGCACAACCACATGCACGCGCATCCGACCGTCCTCGACACCGTCATCACCGTTGGCCGGGATTATGGCATGAAAGCGATGCGCGTGCCGAGCGAACCGTTGGGACCGTCGTGGCGCGCGATGCATACAGATTTTCGCGGTCGTTTCGGCAATTCAGTGCTGCTTGCTCCGATGCTCGCGCGAATGCGCGCTCGGATGCGGGCTGCGGGTATCGCCTCGAACGACTTTGTTTTCGGACTGAGCGACACGGGCCACATGACGCGCGAGCGCGTCAAAGCGCTCCTGCGTGAACTTCCCGACGGCGTGACCGAAATGTATTTCCATCCGGCAACGCGCACGTGGCCGGGTATGCCCGCGTGGGCGCAAAGCGAAGAGGAACTGGCGGCGCTCGTCGATGCGGACATTGCGAAGTACGTGCACGACGCGGGAATCGTCACGACCACCTTCGGCGAACTTGCGAGGGCAGGGTAATTGCGAGCGGTAATCGCCGGTGCCCTTCTCGTTGCGAGCGCCGCAGGAATAGCGTATCTTGCTCTGGCCTTGCAGCGCACCCTCGCCTTTGGACGGCGCCGCCGGCACACTGTTGCGTCACCCGAATTCACGCCGCCGGTGACAATTCTCAAACCGCTGTGCGGACGCGAACCAAATCTTCTCGAGAATCTTTCCTCGTTCTGCGATCAGGATTATCCTGATTTTCAAATAATCTTCGGCGTGCGCGACGCTGACGACGAAGCGGTTGCCGTAGCGCGTAAAGTTGCGAGGCGTTTCCCCGCATGCGACGTGTCGCTCGTCGTCGACGATCGCGTCAGCGG
>DASZFB010000059.1:0-5979 GCA_035940275.1 Candidatus Eremiobacteraceae bacterium
GATTTGTCTGCAAGCGACGCTATGATATCAAAGAGGTCCGCTTCGTTCGGGTCGGTCCCGGCGCACACGAAGATGGCGCCATCCATCGAAAAACTGCCCGCAAAGATTGCAACTCGATTGAATACGTGGCGCTCCTGCTCCGAAAGCAGGTCGTAACTCCAATCGAAAAGCGCAGCTAGCGTCTTCTGCCGAGGGAGTGCCGTTCGGTTGCCCCCGGTAAGGATCTTGAAGCGTTCGTTCAAGCGTTGATCGATGTTGGAGACGCTCAGCACTTTGACTCGCGCCGCTGCAAGTTCGATAGCCAGCGGTATGCCGTCAAGCCGGCGGCAGATGTCTTCCACAACCTGCGCATTGTCTTCGTTCAGGCAAAAAGTCTGATTCACGAGCAGTGCCCGATCGGCGAACAGTGCAACACTGTCAGACACTCGCAGTGAGTCAAGGCGGAGGACCTTTTCGCCGCCGAGGTCGAGTGGCTGACGCGAGGTCACGAGAATGCGCACGTTCGGACAGGTATGATGAATCGCATCGACAAGCGCGGCAACTCTGTCAAGCACGTGCTCGCAATTATCAAGTACGAGCAAGACCTGCTTTCCCTTCAACGAGTGGCAGATCGCCTCTTCGATTGGGCGGTCCTGCGCTTGCCGTACACCGAGTGCCTGCGCAACGACGCTGGCGACCGATTCCGGATCGGTGATCGGGGCGAGGTCGGCAATCCAGACGCCGTCGGTAAAGCGCTCAAGCAAATCCGCGCCGATTTGCACGGCAAGCCGTGTTTTGCCGACGCCGCCGGTGCCACACAGCGTCACGAGGCGGTGGTCGGTCAGGTGAGTCTTGACTGCTTCGAGATCTTGCTCGCGACCGAGGAAGCTTGTGACCTGCATGGGGAGATTATTCGGCAGCGTATCGAGCGACTTCAACGCTGGGAAATCGCTGCGCAAATCTTTGACGGTCACTTGCCACACTCGCTCCGGTTGAGCGAGGTCTTTCAGGCGGTGAAGCCCGAGGTCTGAGAAGACAGCATCCTTAGGCGCGTCGTTGCGCACGAGTTCGTGCGTGGCACCTGACAGCAGCACCTGAGCGCCATGGCCAACGGACATGAGGCGCGCAACCCGGTTGACGGCAGGACCGAAGTAGTCGGCGTCGCGCTCTTCTGCACTGCCGGTATGCAGGCCCATTCGCACGTGCACGCCATCGACTGCGGAGAAATCTTCCTTTGCGAGCGCACGCTGAGAGTCAAGAGCGGCATGGAGCGCGCTTGAAGCATCGTTGAATACCGCACAAAATGCATCGCCGACTGTCTTGAAAACATAGCCGCCGTAGTGTGCGATCGTCTTCTGCATGAGCTCATCGTGGCGTGCGACTGCCGCCTTCATTGCGTCGCGGTGCTTTTCCCAACGTTCGGTGCTGCCCTCAATATCGGAAAATAGGAAGGTCACAGTGCCGCTGGGCAGCGGCCGGTCGCGTTTAGGTTTGGGTCCCTTGGCCCTCACAGAGGATGCCATTCGCTTCGAGTTCGGCTGCCTGCCGGGGCGGCCCTATTGCGCGCTTGGCTAAATGACTCCGCGCACGCTAGAATGAACCCTCATTGCGGGCGATGTTGTCGTCCGGCAAGGTGCGGAGGAAACGAGTATGCCGCGATACGTGGTCGAGCGCACGTTCAAAGATGGCCTATACATTCCAGCGACCGATGAAGGCGCAACCGCTTGCAAGAGCGTTGTTGAAAAGAATGGCGATGTCGGGGTGACCTGGGTCCACTCCTACGTCTCAAAGGACCACAAGAAAACCTACTGTATCTACGATGGTCCGAGCGAGGATGCCATCCGCAAGGCGGCGCAGCGCAACGGGCTGCCGGTCGACAGCGTTTCTGAAGTCAGTGTTTTGGATCCATATTTTTTCCATTAACTTTTCGCGTCACCCATTTTGGGAGGAGTGCACCAAATGCGCGTGATTACAACCATCTGTATTGCGATGCTCATTCTCATCACTGCAGCCTGCAGCGGCCACAAGCAGACGATCGTTACCAAGGAAGGCACGGCAACGATTGAAACCAACCAGCACAATGACACCACGACCGTTACTTCCAAAGAAGGTACAGCCACGTTTGGGAAAAATGCGGTTGATCTTTCCAAGCTTGGGTTGCCCGTGTATCCCGGTGCCTCGGTTGATACCGGCGGCATGAACGTGCAATCGAATCAGGGCAGCGAACAAATTGAGATGCTGACAACCGCAGACTCTTTTGATAAGGTCTACGGCTGGTACAAGAGCCACATGCCCGCTGATTCCGAGAAGATGCACATGTCAAGCGGAGGACAGTCACTCGCTCAGTTTGCCATCGGCAAAGAGGGTGAAAAGAATATCAAGAGCGTCATGATCGCCGAATCAAACGGCAAAACCACGATCCAACTCGTTGTCGGATCAAAAACTTAAACCCAGTAGATGCGAGTCGGCGTTGCTCTCGGCAACACCAGAATCGAAGCCATGGCTTTGGCAGACGATGGCTCGACGCTGGCGCGAGAACGCGTGCCGACGCCGGGCGGCTACTATGATAAGGTACTCGATGCCGTAAAGTCGCTTGTCGACTTGGTTGAGCAGGGATCGGGCAAGACAGGGACTGTTGGGATCAGCTTGCCAGGTGCAATATCCGCCAAGACCGGCCGCGTCAAGAATTCAAACAGCGCATATCTTATCGGTACGGACCTTACCGCCGACATTAGTCAGAAGCTTGGCCGTGAAGTCAGAATTGGGAATGACGCAAATTGCTTCGCGCTCTCGGAAGCCACGGATGGCGCAGCGGCCGGAGCTCGCGTTGTTTTTGGAGTCATCCTCGGTACTGGGGTAGGGGCTGGTCTTGTGATTGACCGGCACATTATCGAGGGCGTCAACGCAATCGCGGGTGAAATAGGACATAACCCCCTACCATGGTCGAATGATGACGAGTCTGCGCGCGTCCGATGCTATTGCGGCAAGATCGGCTGCATTGAGGCATTTCTTTCCGGACCAGGCTTGCAGCGAGCCTACAAACTCCGCTCCGGACGATACGTCGATACAAGTGAAATAGCGCGAGCTGCTACTTCGCAAGAGGGAAGCGCTATTGAAGCCCTCGCCGAATACGAAGACCGCCTCGGTCGTTCGCTCGCCACGGTGGTTAATATCCTCGACCCCGATGTGATTGTGCTCGGTGGCGATCTTTCGAACATCGAATGGAATTACCGCAGCTTGCATGAGGCCGTCGCCCGCTATGCACTCACTGACAGGCTTGACACAAAAATTGTCAGAGCGCTATATGGCGATTCCAGCGACGTTCGCGGCGCCGCGATGTTGTGGCCGACCTAGTTAGGGAATAAATCCAGGGTCATCCGCTGCTCGAGATAAGTCGGGTTCGATGGTAAGGGCTGCCGATCGTCGGAAGTTGTGAATCCGCAGCTCGCATACAAGTCGATCGCGGGCTTATTGCTCTCAGTGACCCAAAGCGTGATGCGATCTGCACCTCGAACGCGTGACCACTCGACGACACGGTTCACGAGTTCGCGGCCGATGCGCTTCCTGCGGTGCGCTGGATTCACCCACATTGAGAACAATATGACGGTGCGAGCGCGAGCATCCTGATCAAACATGCCGCCTGCCAAACCGACCCATGCACCTTGATCTTCCGCCACAAACATTGTAGCGTTATCGCCCGCCGCATTCCCGCGCGCACGATGATCCCAATCCTCACTGGACAACGCCTGTGTTTCGGCGAGCGTTGAACCAAAAGCCGTGGGACTATCCGCGATCGCTTGTAGTCTGATCGCGCGAAGCCGATTCCCCTCCGTCGACTTAATCTGGCGAATGATCATAAGCTGCGTGGATGCGCTTGGGTCCGCCATGCTTTTTTTACGACCGCATTTTGCGCTGCGGCTTTTATAACCGGCTGCAATGTCGCTGCATCGACTTTGGCAAGAAGCACAAGCGTGCTGCCTTGCTTGCCCCAAGCACCACTTGCCGGCACAAAACCAGCTGGCTTGCTTTTTATCAGCTTGCGCTGCAGAGCAATTGGAACCTTAACCATGCCCCAACGATCGTCAGGAGAGCACATTGTGGCAAATATCTTTCCATTTATCCGAAAGTTAGGATGCCCCATGTGGAACCCCTCGGTTGCATCAGGAATGCTGAGCGCGATCTTTCGAAGGATGTTTGGTGTCATGAAGTCGATCTAAATTGGTCGCCGAATTGTTTTGCTGGCGTATTTTTAAGGCCTGCCGAGGTTGTGCCCCTTAGACAGGCGCATGAAGAGCAACCCATCCTGGCTAATTGAGCCAAATATTCTTGACTGAGAGCTCGAGGCTAGCACGATGGCCATGAAACGCGTCAAATCTTGGAAAACGCTTGTGAACGAGGTTGTCGACCAGCTACCTGGAGATTTCGTTCTTGCTGACGTGCTGCGCTATCGCGATTTCATGGCAAAGGGATACCCAAAGAATCGCTTCATCGATGCTAAAATTAGACAAACTCTTCAGATCCTACGTGATCAGGGTCGAATCCAGTTTTTGGGCGATGGCCATTACCGGCGCGTGAACACTGCTCCGGCATTTAGCCTTCTTATTGACCCAACTGTTTCTCGCCTACTCAAGAGCAGGTCACAAATTTCGAAACAAGATCTTGAGACCTGGGCTGAACTTAATCTCTACTGCCTTTACTGCTCCACGGATTCGTTAGTACGCTTCCCACCGAGCACGCCAGTTTATGATTTTTGGTGTTCCAAATGCGAACATCGATATCAGCTCAAGGGGACGAGGGGACGCTTCTCGGATGTGATTCTCGGCGCTGCATTTCAGCCTTTGGTCAAAGCTATTCGCTCGGGGCTACAACCAGATTATGTCCTGGTTGAATATGACACGCGCTTCAATTCAGTGTCCTTTGTGCGCGCTCTTTACGGTTCACTAATCGATGAAGGGCGCGTTACCGCGCGAAAAGCGCTCGGACCGACGGCAAAACGAGCAGGCTGGATTGGCTGTTTAATTAACGTGGCAGGCTTGCCCACAATAAACATAGTGGAACCAGAAGCTGTGGCGATAACAGCAGTCCGAGCGCAATGGGCACTAAGAGGCTTCAAGAAATGATCTACCTCTCAATGCGGTGTTGCGCCACACTGCGGTCAGGGCGCGCGATCGCCTCGTAAACTACCCCGATCGCCACGATGATAGCCATGACGAGTAGCGTGACCCAGCCGTAATTGAAGATTGCCCGGCCGCTCGCGAGCGAACTCGGCCAGACGATGTTCAGCAACATGACCAGCAAGTACAGAGCGCCACCGATCGTGATCGCCAATCCCCACTTGCCCAGCGTGAACGTTCCGCTTGGCTTCCAGCCGCGGCGACGGGCGAGAAACGCTCCGAAGACCGTAAGAAAAAACGCCAAGTAGATGCCAGAGCAAGCGAACGAAACCAGGGCGTAGAGCGCGTTGACATTGGCGGGGTAGTCAAACCACAGAATATGAACGGGCTTGCTTGGATTCACCAGCACCAGCAGCAAGAACAAGAACGGAACGATCGTCCCGACCAAAATCGCGTTGGCCGGTGTATGGTGGCGCTCGGAGATCTGCTTGATCTTGTTGCTAAACGGTAGCGCTCCGTCTCGGGCGAGCGCAAACGCCACGCGTGCGCCGGCGCCTTGAACGGCAGTACCGCAGCTGAAGAACGCGACGATAACCATGACAAGGAAAAAGTCTTGAAGCCAGCTCGGCAGGACCGCGAGTATACTATTGATGCCGCCGGAAACGACGCCGCCTATCCCCGACGTGGGCGTTGCGAGAAGCAAGCCGAGCACCAAGACAAACGACGCGATGCCGCCGTAGAGCAACGCGTTGCTCATGGCCTTGGGAACCTGACGCTGCGCGTCGATGGTCTCCTCGGAGATGTCGCCTGCTGATTCGAATCCAAAGAAAATGTAAACGTTGGCGAGCACGGCGACAAGTGCCGCGCTCGTCCACCAGTCTCCGCC
>DASZFB010000060.1:0-3467 GCA_035940275.1 Candidatus Eremiobacteraceae bacterium
TTCTTGTTGATGGGCATGAGCTTCGTGCGCAGTTCATCATCGGCTGCGTGCAGAGAGACCGCGAGATTGACCTGAATGCCTTCGGCAGTAAAACGCTCGATGCCTGAAACGACGCCCGCCGTAGAGATGGTCATGCGACGCGCGCCGAGATTGAAACCCTGCGGATCGTTCAAAAGCGCGACGGAGTCCATCACCGCCTCGTAGTTGAGAAACGGCTCGCCCATTCCCATAAACACCAAATTGGTCAGCGTCTTATCTTCGTCGCGCGCGCGGCGCGCCACAAACGCAGCTTGGTCGAAGATTTCAAGCGCTGTCATGTTGCGCATGAAGCCGCCTTGGCCCGTGGCACAGAAGTCGCACCGTAGCGCGCATCCAGCCTGCGATGATATGCAGGCCGTGGTTCGGCCGCCGCGATGTCGCATCAAAACGGCTTCGACTTGATTGCCGCCCGCAAGCTCGAAGAGATATTTGGTCGTTTGCCCGTCAGCGGATGTGACCTCGTGCGCCAGGGTGACGCTCGAAAGTTTCATCACGTCCGCCAATTTCGAACGTAGGGCGAGTGGAAGAACGCTGATGAGCTTCGGATCGGTCTGTAGTTCTTTCGTCGGGGCGCGGTAAATCTGATTGAGGCGATAGGGGGGTAGGTCAAGCGCCGTTTGGAGCGCATCGGTGCCGTCGAAGCCGGCCTCGCGCGCACGGCCTTCCCACCAGATCTTCTTCGCTTGACGGTCTCCCGCGGCCGGAGCGGCCACGACGGCGCTTGTCTTTGTCATTGAAAATCGAAACGCAGGCTCGTGGGCGCAGAATTTTCGTCGGACGCTACGACGCTCGCGGGTACCGGATTCGCATACTCGTCGAGCTTCGCGCGGACCGCCAAAAGATCGGACCACACGAGCTTTTTGACCGCCGTCATGTTGCCGCCGGTTTGCCGCAAGATGTAGGCCGGGTGGAACGTGACGATGAAATCGGTGCCGTTGGGTCCTGCATACCAGATGCCGCGCTGTCGCGTGATTGAGAAATCGCGACCAAGAAACGATTTAGCCGCGGGCGCTCCGAGCGCCAAAATGACCAGCGGACCGACGATGGCCAGCTCGCGATCGAGATATTCACGACAGTTCGACATTTCTTCGGGCGAGGGGGCTCTATTGGCGATGCGACCACCCTCGTCCGTCGTTGCACGGCATTTGATCGTGTTCGTAATGAAAACGTCTTCGCGACGAAGGTTGATCGCTGCAAGCATCTTCGTCAGCAGCTCACCGGCGCGTCCGACGAATGGCTCGCCTTGCTTGTCTTCGCTCTCCCCAGGGCCCTCGCCAACGATGACTAACCGCGATATTGGGCTTCCGACGCCGCAGACGACCTTCGTCCGCGTCGAACCGATCGGACATCGGCGGCATGCATCGACCGTGGCGTGCAGCGACGCGAGCTGCCGTTGCCGCTCCTCAAGCTGCTCTTCTAATGAAGTATCCATCTCTAACGACCGGCCATCAGGGCCCTGCGCACGAACACGAACGCGACTGCGAGCGCCGCAAGGTAGAGCACGTAACGAGCAACGAGCGCTGCAGAGAGCGACCAGTACCAGAGCAAGCCGTGGTGCTTGATCCAGTAGAGCCGGCGGCTGCGCTGGCGCCATCCAAGCACGCCGCTCTTCCCCCAGGTCACTTGAGAACCCCCTTGCTCTCCTGAGTGCGTGACCACGCATTGCGGAAGAAAGACGACCCGCTGCCCACGCTCGCGCAGACGGTGCGCGAAATCAATCTCCTCGTGATAAAGGAAGAAACGTTCGTCGAAGCCGCCCTCCTGGGCAAAAACGTCGGCCCGAATGAACATTGCTGCGCCCACTACAAGGTCGACGTCTCGCTCGCTCGCATAGTCGAACTGCCGCAGCGCGTAGCCGTTGGATTGTCTACGAAAAAACGGCAGCTCACCCCATGCCGAGCTGCGCAAGAAGGCTTGCCACCACGTATCGAATTCGCCGCACGACTCTGCGTTCGATCCATCTTCGTTGAGGAGCTTCGCACCGGCCATGGCGACATCGGGGTGCGAATCGAAATACTCGACCGCGTTGCCAAGCGTCCCCGCGTGGACGCGTGCGTCAGGATTGAAGAAAAATAGCAACGGCGCACTCGCATGCCCGGCGCCGATATTGCACGCTTTGGCAAACCCGAGGTTTGCGCCATTCTCGATGATCTGTGCCAATGGGAAGGCTGCGCGCGCTCGGGCAACGCTGTCATCTTTGGATCCGTTTTCGGACACGATTACTTCGACGAAGGTCGGATCGCTTTGTACTTCCGGCAACGCCGCAACCGAGCGCAGAGCGCCTTCGAGTTGGTCAGCTGCATTGTAGCTGACGATGATGACCGCGATACGCGCCATGACAGCTTTCGATTTCGCTAAAAAAAACGAGCGTCATTCTGACGCTCGGGGGCGATCTGTTGTTTGTCGGTTACGAGGCTTTTTGAACCTCCGCGGGCGCCTGATCCAAAGTATTCAGGGCGTCCAAGATCATGTCTAGCGGAATCCCGTAACCCTCGCTCACTTGCTCGATCGTCTCAAACTCGGAGATCGCGCAGTGGGCGCATCCGCCTAAGTGAAAGTTGGCGAAGACCGCTCTCGCACCAGGGTGAAGAGCAAAGGCTTCGCCGACTGTCAGATTCTGGTGAAACAACTTACTGTCTGTACTGACGGCGACCACCCCCCTTTCCCGTCGTGCCCCGCCGTTTTGTCTCGCTATCTAGCGGAGGCCGCAGGCTCGATACACCTATTATATTCGGCTCTTCCCGACCCGAACCTGCCCTTGCATTGCGTTCGGGGTGATGATCGGGTGACACTCAATGGGATCAAATGCGACGTTGGTATTCATTGCCATCCATGCTGCGTGACCGATGGCGTCGTCCGGCCGTACCGGAAACGCATCGTATATGAGCAGTCCCTCGTCGACATCAGCATCGAACGTCCACTCGGCGAAGCGTCGCTCGGTGGTTGGTATTTTCATGACATACTTCATGATGAATCGTCGCTGTGCCGCGCTCAGGTGATGCCTGTCGAACGATTCCGCTGTTACCAGGTAAGGCGAACCCCCGCGCAGGCCAGCGCGATGCATAGACGCGTGAGTTGTTCAGCGTACGTTCTCAATTGGTTGTCGCCTTAGCGTTGTTGAGGATTGCGTTGAGCTCGGCGTGCGGGATGCGCTGGCCCGTAAATTCAAATGATCCGCCGTCTCGCAGACGCGCAGCAACTTCTCGGAACCGAGCCAGCGCGTAGCCAATTGCGCCGGAACCGACGCTGACGCGCGCAACACCGAGGTCACGTAGGCGCTCGATCGAAGGCGTGGACGGGCCGGCCAAGACGTTGATTGGTCCACCGATTTCCGAAACGAGCGTCGAGATGGTTTTTTCAGCGGTCACGCCTGGAACGAACACGACATCCGCGCCTGCCCGCAGATAATCGTTGCCGCGCCGAATCGT
>DASZFB010000061.1:0-6978 GCA_035940275.1 Candidatus Eremiobacteraceae bacterium
CGACATGAGGATGGAGCGCAGCAGCGGTCGCACGATTTTCGTAACCGGCAACGAAGATCTGACGAGCCGCTTTACCGCAGAATGCTGTTCCGCACCGGGCGCCCTTCGCATAATGGCTTTCCTGAATGGTACATTCATCGACGTGACGCGGGAATATCCATCGCTCATTGAGCGGGATGCCTGGGACGCGTGGGTTGCCGTAAGAGATTACTCAAAGAAAGACCCCTCGATCGGCGATGCCAATTTGGTCCGCTACCTCGCGGATAAGTATATGCTCCGAGAAGATGCCGACGGGTGGCGCAATGCGCAGGCGGCCTATTCAAAGGAAGCGATCCACTCTGTCGGTCACGAAAGAGAGAGCGATTGGGCGGCCTTCAAACGGCTAGCGGCAAAGGCCTTACGAGAAGAGGGCTACTCCTACTGACGCCACGATGAGTCCGATATGAGCCCTTTGACGATCTCGATCATCGAGTCGAGATCGTGGGCATCAATAACTTCCATGGAGTGCGAGTAGCGGATCGGAATGCCGAACGGTATAACGTAGGTCGTCTGGCTCCAGAAATTCTCACCGTCATTGCCTCCGCCGGTTGCGCCGATCTGCAACGCAATGTGTTTGCGACTCGCCCATGCCAAGATGCGCCGGTTCCACTCTGGCGGACTCAGGTTGCTCTGATCGAGCGCGCGCATCACCGCCCCTTGGCCAATCGGGGCATAGGCTTTGCGCGGACTTTCGAGCGGAGTATCCGACGTCACGAACATGTCAACCGGGAAGACAAAATCTGGACGGAATGATTTTGCCACCGCTGCTGCGCCGCGCGTGCCGAGCTCTTCTTGGACAGACCAGACGAAGATGACGGTGCCGTGAAGCTTGCTCGGATCGAGCGATCGTACAGCTTGCACGAGAGTCGTGCAGCCGAATCGATCGTCCATCGACCGGCCGGCATACCGATCGCCGGCCAGGTGGATGAAATTCTTGCGAATAGTGATCGAGTCGAGAAGACGAATGCCAAGCGCCTCGGCTTGTGCGCGCGAGGAGACTCCGACGTCGACGTAAATCGACCCGTTAGTAAACGGCGGATCGTCACCTTGCGTGAGGTGGATCGACTTCGTCGCAGTGACGCCGGGGACATCGCTTGAGGCGGTGTGCACTACAACCTCCCGGCCTTCGAAGGTTCCAGGCCAGAAGCCGCCGGCCGCTTCGACTCGCAGGTAGCCATCCGGCGTAATATCGGTGATATAGTATCCGATCTCGTCCATGTGCGCGATAAAGAGCATGCTCGGCGCGCCGCTCCCCACTTCGAGCACGAGATTCCCCATCGCATCCGTTTTCGGGTGTGCCCACGACGGAAGCATGCTCTCAATCTGGCGTCGTACAGGGCCCTCATAACCGCTCACACCATATGTGGTGACGAGCTTGCGGAGCACATCGATGTTTGCTGAGTCCTGGGCTTGCACCGGTGCCGCGGTCACAAAGATTAATGCGGCAATGCATATGGAGAACGCGACACCGCAGAGCTGCTTCACGATAATGCTCCCCCCGCAACAAACTCCGCTTGCGATTCCACGCGTCCGGCACATCTTCCGGGCGGCGCAGGGACGTTGCGAAGCAAAACGGTAGGCTTGGAGCGTGCCCCACACGTCTGAACTGATCTTCGGCCAGGGCCACACCGCAGGTATTGTTGCCGTCGAACCAGACCTGGCGGCCGGAACCGCAGTTCTGTATCGCCGCATTGGCACCGCCACCGAGCGCGACGTCGTACCTCTGCAAAACTGGCTGCTGGCGCGCAAGCCACAGCCCGCGAGCATCGAGCTTGCCGGGCGGCACATTCTTCGCCATCTCATGCTGAGCTCCGACGTGCGCATGGTGAACGACCGAGCACGTGCTCTCGCGCCGGATCAGCGTCTCGCGTATCTCGACCCTATCACGTCGCACCTCGTGGCAACCGGCGAGACGTTCTTTAAGGGCCTGCGCTTCTCGCAGCTGCGTCGGCTCCAGTTCGACTTAGAGACACTTGACGTCAACCCCGAACGCTCTGACGGCGAGATCGTCGTCATCGGCGTTCGCGATGACTCTGGTTTCGAGCGCGTCCTCGCACTCGATGAGTTTCCCAGCGAAGCCGCACTCATAGAAGAGTTCGTCAACGTCGTGCGCGCCCGCGATCCAGACATCATGGAAGGACATAACGTCTTCAATTTTGATCTGTGGTATTTGCAGGAGCGCGCAAAGCGACATGGCGTGACGCTCGCGCTCGGACGCGACGGACGCACGCCGATGTGGCTCGATGAAAACATTAGGCGCAGCACGCTGAGCGGCATGCCGGTGAAATACTATCGCATTGAGGGCCGCCAGATCGTTGACACGTTTATCGGCGCGGTGCGCTGGGACGTCGGCCGCAAGCTTCCCAATTACAAACTCAAACACATCGTGCGCCACCTCGGCATCGGCGACGACAAGCGCGCCATGGTCGACGCGGCGAATATGCGGGCGCTCTGGTCGGATCCAGATATGCGCGCAAAAATAAAAGCCTATTGCCTCGACGACGCGCGCGACACCGGCCGTCTTTCGGCGCTCGTCACCCCCAACGAGTTTTATCAAGCACAGATGGTCCCCGAAACGCTGCAAGGCATCGCGTGCGTGGGCATCGGGAGCCGAATCGAGCGTCTCATGGTTCGCGCCTACTTGCGCGAGCGTGCTTCCATCCCGCGTCCCCGGCCAATGGCGCCAATCGAAGGTGCGTTCAGCGAAGCATTTCTCATCGGAGTGTTCCACGACGTCATGAAGTGCGACGTCGAAAGTCTGTACCCGTCGCTCATGTTGGCCCGAGGTATTGCGCCGTGGGATGACGATCTCGGCGTCTTCCTGCCGATGCTCTCCGGACTTCGCGATATGCGCATTGGGGTCAAGCGCGACGCTGAGCGTGCCGCCGCGGAGGGCCGTCGCGAAGACGCGCTGGTTGCGGACGGTTTGCAGAACGCTTTCAAGATCCTCATTAACTCGTTCTTCGGGTTCTTAGGCACAAACGGTTTGCATTTCAACGATCCGGTGGCAGCGGGCCGCGTGACGGAAGCCGGTCGAGAAGTCATGGCCAGAATTGTCGCAGGCTTGCGCGAGCGCGGGTGTACGGTGATTGAAGCTGACACCGACGGCGCATATTTCGTCGCCCCAAATGGTTCGCCGGAGACAGCCGTTTCGGCGGTCGCGCAAACACTGGGAGACGACCTCCATCTCGTGGCGGAGGAGCGCTATCCGACCATGCTTTCCCTGAAAGCGAAGAATTACGTGCTGAAGCGCTCCTCTGGAGAGCTCCTGATGCGCGGATCGGCGCTGCGCTCAAGCCGAGACGAGCCATTTGGCCGCGCGCTCGTTCAAGGGATTGCCTCATTACTGATTGAGGGGCGAGAGAAAGATATCGCAGAGCTCGTGCGTGAAACTGTCGATAAGATTCGCGATAACAAATTCGCGCCGGAAGAATTCTCACGCCGTGAATCCATCACGTCGAAAACGTTTCACTCGCCTGCGAACCGACGCCTCGCTACCATTCTTTCCGAGCGCGGGCTGACCGTGGGCGACAAGGTGCGCGTCTACCAGCGCCCTGGGCCTGAGCTCGCGTTGCTGGATGATTATACGGGCGACGAAGACCGGGAGTATCTCGTTCGTCGCGTCGGCGATTTTGTCGCACGCTTTGGCGACCTCGTACCCGCGGATGCACGCTTAGTTGCAGGCGAGGACCGCGACCAACTTTCATTTCTGTAACCAAAAGGAGCCTTACGTTTGTGAGAAGTGATGTCCGAACATATGCTCACGATCTCGTGGGCGTCATTGGAACCATGCTCGCTATCGCAGATCTGAATAGCAAACGTCCTGTCGACTCCAAGAGCGCTGCCACCGCGTTTGACAGCATAGCGGGTGCTGCGCGCAACGCCGGCACCCTTGTGGACAAGCTCACTCGGGCTGCGACCGTGGGCGAGGGTGGAACCGATTCGGCCTACGAGCGAGACCTCGATTATCTCGAGCGCATTCATTGCGCACTAGATGAGGTCGCGAGCCAGCTTGAGGGCACAGGAAGAGGTCAAGGCATCCCAATCGTGGATCGCGAGTCGGGGCGCTTCCTTTCAGTGATTGTCAGCGCGCTGCAACCACGCAACATATTGGAGATCGGCACCGCGTACGGTTACTCGACACTGTGGATGGCCCGCGCGCAGGGCGCAGCAGGAAAGATTCTCACCATCGATCCCGACCGCGAAAGAACGGCTATCGCTTCAGGATTCTTCAGGCGAGCGGGGGTCGCGGATCGAATCGAAATCGTCAACCGCCCGGCACTCGAATTCTTGCCAACCTTGCCTAAGGCGGGCTTCGATTTCGTGTTCATCGACGCTCTGAAAGAAGAGTACCCGCAGTACCTCGCAGCCAGCGTGCCGTTGTTGAAAAAATCAGGGATGCTCGTTGCAGACAACGTCCTTTGGGGTCATGCGGCGTCCCAACCGCCGAGCGCAGCGGATGCTGAAAGTACCAAAGCGGTTCGGAGGTTCAATGAAGAACTGCTCAAGCACCCGGCGCTCAACGCGACCATCGTGCCGGTCGGCGACGGGTTAGGGGTCGCTACGAAAATCTCTTGAAGCATCGGACCTTTGCAGCAACAGACCTTTGAAGCATCGGACCTTTGAAGTAACAGACCTTTAGGTCTGTTTAGGAGTCTCAATATGAAACGTCTTTCCTGGATGATGTATGGAGCGGCTGCCGTCGGCATCATTGCCGCGGTTGCCATCCTCGCGCGGTCGTCGTCCGGTGCGGATGCGCCCCCGGCTCTCTCACCCCAAACACCGATCCTCGCGCAGCGAGCCCCGGGATCGTTCGACTACCTCCAGATTGACGAGAAGTATCGGCGTCTGCTCGCCGCCCACACCGGCAGCCGGACACTCGACGTTATCGACCTCAACAATAACACGGTCTTGCGCCAAGAATCCGTCGGAGAAGGTCATGGCATTGCAGTTGACGTGAAGGACGGCAAGTATTTCGTAGGGACCGCACGCCCGGGGTATGTCGTCGTGTTGGGTCGCAAATACATGGTCAAGGACGATCAAATCGATACTGCAGGGCTCATTGACGCAATTGCCTTCGATCCTAAGAACGACATGCTCTACGCGGATCGTTTTACGGACAACCAAATCGTCATCATCAACGCCAAGACGAACAAGGTCTACTGGACCATGAGAGTTGGGGGCGGTGTTTTGGAATACATCGTGTACGATCCGGTCTCGGACCGCATCTACCAGAACGTTAAATCGACGGGTGAGGTCCTTGTCATCGACCCCAATGCGAACAAGGTCGTCTCATCCTGGAGTGCAGCGCCTGCCACAGAGCTGCACGGTCTCGCCGTCGACGGCGCAACCCATAGACTTTTCACCGCCGGCAACAACGGCAAGCTCACAGTCATCGACACGAACAGCGGTCTGGTGATAGCAACTGTCGACATCCCTCCCTCTGTCGACCAGATCGCATTTGATCCTGGAAACAAACGACTGTACTGTGCAAGCAGCCTCGGACTGCTATCAGTCGTTCAGGAAACTGACACGGGCGCTGCGCACGTCGCCGACATCACGGTGCCCCGCCGCACGCATTCGGTGGCAGTCGATGCTGTAACCCACGCCGTGTGGATCGCCTACGGCGCAGATGACAATGACTACGTTATGAAGCTCGTGCCTCCACAATAGGTCGTTTGCTTGGCCGCCAACATGCCACTTGAAGTCTTGACCACGGCTGCGTCGATCGGCACGTTCGTTGTCATTGGAGGGACGGCGGTAGCCGCGCTTATCCAGCTGCGCCACATGCGATCGAGCAACCAGATCTCGGCGCTCACAGAGGTTCGTGCAACCCTTGAATCGGAGCGATTTGCCGAAGCTCGTCGCTTTGTCGCTGAAGAAGTGCCGAAACTCCTGAGCACTCCGGCCGGCCGGGAGCAGTTGGGTGCACCGCCACCCATGCCGCGCGATCTCGAGTCAATCCGGATGTTGGCGAATTTCTTCGAAAATGTTGGGGCTTTTGTTCGACAGGGCATCATCGATCGCGAGCTTGCGTGCGCTCTGTGGGGCGGAGTGGTACTCGAGACATGGCAGAACCTCGAGCCTGTCGTGGCGATACGCCGCCACATTACCCCGGGCGTATGGGAACATTTTGAGTATCTGACCGTGACCGCGCAAAAGTGGCAACGCCTGCACCCACAAGGGTCATACCCAGCGGGCGTCCGTCGCATGGAATTCAGTAAGCGCTCTCGCAAGGCTGAGGCCGCTTTTCTCGCGGAAAAGGAAAAACGAGCCTAACCTTCGCCCAAGTATGCCTTACGGACGTCGTCATCAGCCAGCAAAGCCGCCGCGGCACCGCTTTTGACGATGGTTCCCGTTTCCATCACGTAGCCGCGTGAGGCAACTTGCAACGCCATGCGTGCGTTTTGCTCGATGAGCAAGATCGGCACGCCACGTTTGTTAACGTCGGCGATGACCGAGAAGATCGTATCGACGAGAATGGGTGAGAGCCCGAGCGACGGTTCGTCGAGCAACAAGACCTTCGGGCGCGCCATGAGCGCTCGAGCGATGGCAAGCATCTGTTGCTCGCCTCCGGAAAGCGTGCCGCCTTTCTGCTTCAGCCGCTCCTTGAGGCGCGGGAAAAGGCCGAGCACGTAGTCTTGGTCGGCGGCGATATCGCCATCGGTGCGGGCATATGCCCCCAAACGCAGATTTTCGAGGACGGTGAGCCGGGGAAATATACGCCGGCCTTCGGGCGAATGAACGACTCCTTTGCGCACGATCGCGTCCGGCACCATGCCGACGATGCTCTCGCCGCGGAGCGTAATGGTTCCGCGCGCCGGTTTGAGAAGGCCAGAGATTGTGCGCAGTGTTGTGGTTTTTCCCGCGCCGTTTGCACCGATGAGCGCGACGATCTCGCCTTCGCAAACGTCAAGCGAGAGCCCGCGCAGTGCCTGA
>DASZFB010000062.1:0-6777 GCA_035940275.1 Candidatus Eremiobacteraceae bacterium
CAACCTTCTCGTTGAAGTGGCAAGTGCCGTCTCCTCAGAACTCGACCTGCACCGCGTTTTCGCCAAGATTCACGAGCAAGTCAAGCGCGTTATCGACGCACCGCTATTTTTTGTCGCCCTGCGATCCGGCGAAAGCGACGCCGTCACGCTCGAATATCTGGTAGAAGGTGAGCGGATCTTCCCGCCTGCCGAACACAGTCTCAAGGGAACGATCGTCGGAAGAGTCATCGAGAGTGCCAAGCCGGTTCTGGTGCGCAACACCGAAGAGCGCGACCGGCTCACGAGCAAGAAAATTGGTGAAGGCCCGACGACGGTCCAATCGATTGTCGCCGTGCCGATGATCGCCGGTGGCCGCACGATCGGCGCGATCTCAACGCAATCCTACGAGGTAAACGCGTACGACGAGCGTCACCTCAAGCTGCTGTCGGCTATCGCCGAACAGTCGGCCGTGGCCGTGCAAAACGCCAAGCTCTACGAGCGCGCCAAAGAACTCGCCGAAAACGATGCTCTCACGGGACTGCCGCACCAGCGATCGGTGCAAGAACGCCTGGCCTACGAACTGAAGCGAGCGCGACGAGCGAGTTCGAAGCTCTCGCTGCTCATGATGGACATCGATAAGTTCAAAGCTTTCAACGATACCTATGGCCATCCGGTCGGCGACCGCGTCCTCAAGGAAGTGTCGTCGGTACTGCGCCGGGTGGCGCGCGAGACGGACGTCATCGGTCGCTACGGTGGCGACGAATTTTGCGCTATCTTGCCTGAGACCGATAGAGAACAGGCCTGGAAATTCGCGGAGCGGTTGTCTGCCGAAGTCACCCGCGAACCGTTCCGAATTGACGAGCAGCAATCCATCCCGATCCGGCTGTCAATTGGCGTTGCTGTGTATCCAGATGAGTGCGAAGGGCGCGACGACCTGATCGGTGTCGCCGACGCTTCGCTCTACGCCGCCAAACGCGGCGAAGCGCAACAAGCGATTAAGTCTGACGACATCATCGCCAAGCTCGAAGGCGATCTCAAGCCATTTGCCGCGTTCATCGCCGCGCTCGCCAACTCGGGCCGCATCAAGCGCGAGCAGCTCATCAAGGTGAACTCACTTGCCGCTCGCTACGGAAGGGCGGCGAATCTCGACGATCACCAGCGCCACGTATTGCTGTGTGCCGCTGCGCTCTTGGACATTGGCGAACTCGCGATTCCCGGGCTCATCCTGAGCAAGCCGGGTAAATTGGAAAAAGAAGACTACGAAATTATTAAGAGGCACCCGGAGCTGGGATACGAGATGCTCAACGGCCTCAAGGACTGCGAGGCTATTGCCACCGTCGTTCGTCACCATCAGGAACGCTTTGACGGGTCGGGCTACCCGCATAGGCTCGCGGGCGCGGACATCCCGCTGCTCTCACGCATTCTTGGAGTGCTGGAAGCCTATGTGGCCATGACCAGCGACCGTCCCTATCGCCGCGCGCTCTCACGCGACGGAGCAGTCAAAGAGCTACAGACCTGTTCGGGAACGCAGTTCGATCCGCAAGTCGTCGAGATATTCCTCACGCTCGAAGTCTAACCACCAATAAAAATGTAGCGGTCGAGTTTACCTCGACCGCTAGCGCGACGATCGGCCGACACAAGGTCGGCCGCTACAATTAATTCTTTTCGGCGGGCTCGCGCTCTTTGGTCTTGAGCTTCACGATCGCGAGGGCAAAATGCCCACCCGTATCTTTGCGAACCAAGTAGCCGCCTGGAATGTGATCGAACAATATAAAGCCGGCGGCTTGCGCTTCCTCAAGGCTCGCGAAGACTCGAATGCCGTTCATATCGCGCCTCTTACGACGCCAACGCGTCCGCTGTCAAATCGGCAGCCGCGCGACGAGCTTCACTCATCGTTTTGACGATGGTGAACATGCGAGTCACGCCCGCGAAGTCCATAAGCTTGCGAAATGACGAATGCGAGCACACGACGATGGGCACAGCGCCGACGTCGGCCAGCTTCTTCAAGCCCGAGATCAACGAACCGAAGCCAGACGAATCAAAGGTCTGCATTCTTGAGAGGTCGACGACCACATGTGAAGGCCGGCGGCTTGCGAGTCGCGACACAGTGCGCGCAAATCGCCGTGCGCTAGAAACGTCCAAGTTCGCGCCGACTGAAATCGAGTTCGTCGAAGCGTGTGATGGTCCGCGTCGGACCGGTAATGCGAGTGTATTTTTCATTGTGTTGCGACCGGCGCATGGCCGGCCCTTTCGTTCTTTCTTTATTCCCTACTCTGTATACGTGGCTTCAGTTTCATATGGACAATAGTTGCATTCGAATTTCATATGTCACAAGTATGACATTTGTCTCAAGCTATTTCGGCGGGATCGCACCACAATGCAAAAGAGCGATCGAGTCGTTCCCGCTACCCTTCGACAAAGGAACGCGGAAATGCCCCTAATTATTGCTGCGCGTGGTTAAGATCGGGTGAAATTTAGTTGATTTTTGAGAAACTTTCAGCGGCCGTGCTTGGCGCTTGGGCACTCCGGTAGTTCGAGAGTGTGATACGGAGCGCCTCGAGCACGCGTTCCGGGTAGTCACGCTTTCTCTCAGGATACCCACCCAGGAAGTCCTCGACTTCTTTCGTCGAGATCTTCTCAGCTTCGTCAACAGTTTTACCTTTGGCAAGCGATGTTACGATCGCGCAGGTGGCGACACCAAAGCCGCACCCCGTGGTAAAATAGCTGATATCGTCGATCCGCTCGCCTTCGCCAATCTTAAGATAAAACGTGTACATGTCGCCGCATGAGTCGGAGAAGTACTCACCCGTTGCAGTCGGGTGTTCCATCTGAGCAAAACCCTGTCTATTCGTCACAAGCTCTTGAAACTTCGGAAAATCCATTAAACCTCTCCAGACATGGCAGGCACCGCGGTCGCGGGCCGTGCGGGTGTTGCACTCGATGCGGCAAGTTCGAATTCGCAGCGGTCATCGCCGCGGGAGATGGAAGTGACTTGTCGCGGCTTCTGCGGCAGTACCTCCTCCATAAGCGAATGCACCATGGAGCAAATCTCTGGGTGCGACGTCACGGAATCCTTGAACGGGCAGTTGTATTCGCGAAACGCATATCCCGAGGGCGTTTTCTCGTATTCGACCACCACGCCGCGTTCGCGCAAGAACTTCGCCAGTTCGGCGATTCTTTCGGGAACGTCTTTGCCCTCGAAGCGAGCGGCATGCCGCTGCGCCGTGCTGCGGCCGATCTTTGCAAACAGTTCTTTGAGTTTCGCCGGGTCCTCGCGTTGCAGCTCGTCCAAAAGTACGTTGAGCAGCAGAGGGTAGCGCTGCGGGAAAAGATGTTCGCCCTCTTCGGTCAGCGAGTACACAAGCGTTGGCTTGGTGCGGCCGAGGCGCTGGGCGCGCTCGCTCACGAGGCCGTCGCGCTCGAGGCGCGCCAGGTGCTGGCGGATCGCATTGGGCGTCACGCCTTGCTCCTGCGACAGCTCGAAGGCAGTACGAGTCCGATGGCGCTTCAGCGATTCTGCGATGCGCCCGCGGGTCGTCTGGAAAAAGCTCGACTCTCTCATCATTTTGTACGCACCGCTCGACCAAGCCCCCCTTGGGTTGCTTGGCGAGGGTGTCGCCCTTATTATATAGAATGTAGCATAGATTTTCAAGACTTATCTTGACTATCCTGGACCCCCGGCTTACAATATGATCAAAGGCATGCCCGTAGGAGCTTCGCGGGCAGGGCCGTCGCATCCATGGGTGGGTCAAAACCCAGCTGGCTAAGGATGAAAGGATTCAATGGCAGACCGACTTCTCGAGATTCGCGATTTACATGTCAGTGTGGGTGAGAACGAAATCATCCGCGGTATCAACCTGATCATCGATCGCGGTACGGTACACGCACTCATGGGACCCAACGGGTCAGGCAAGAGTACGCTGTCGCTGGCGCTTATGGGGCATCCGAAATACACCGTCACCAAAGGTGACATTCTCTTCAAGAACAAGAGCATCATCGGTCTCGCGCCGCACGAGCGCGCGCTGCTCGGCATGTTCCTCGGTTTCCAGTATCCGTCAGCTGTGCCCGGCGTGTCCGTCGCAAACTTCATGCGCAATGCGCTTATGGCGCGCCACAAAGGTGCAGCGCCCCTGACGCCGGCGAAGTTCAAGCAGCTCCTCGATGAAGGTATTAAGAAATTGAAGATGGACCCCGCGGTGCTGGGTCGCTACGTCAACGATGGGTTCTCAGGCGGCGAGAAGAAGCGCCTTGAGATTTTGCAGTCGCTCGTACTGCAGCCGGAACTCGAGATTCTCGACGAGACCGACTCCGGACTCGATATCGATGCGCTGCGCATCATCGCGGAAGGCATCGAGGCGCAGCGTGACCCGCAGCGATCGATTCTTCTGATCACCCATTACCAGCGCATTCTCAACTATTTGAAACCCGACATCGTTCACGTCATGGTGCGCGGCAAGATCGTTAAAGAAGGCGGACCCGAGCTCGCGCACGAGCTTGAAGCCAAGGGCTACGATCCGCTCATCAAAGAACTCGTGGAGGCTTAAATGGCAACCCAACCGCAGACGCTCGTCGACAAAGACTACAAATACGGTTTCAGCGACGAGACCACCAATTACGCGTTTAAGGCGCGCAAGGGTATCGACCACGATATCGTCGAGCAGATCTCGCAGATGAAGAAAGAGCCGCAGTGGATGCGCGATTTCCGCCACCGCTCGCTCGACATTTTCTTTGCGAAGCCGCTACCGCCGTGGGCCGACCTAGAGGCGTTGGGTCAGATCAATTTCGACGACATCTATTACTACATGCGCGCCTCCGACATCGAGGGTAAGACCTGGGAAGAAGTGCCTGAGGACATCAAGCGTACCTTCGACCGCCTGGGTATCCCCGAGGCAGAGCGCAAGTTCTTAGGTGGCGTCACCGCGCAGTACGACTCCGAGGTCGTCTATCACAGCATCCGCAAGGACCTCGAAGCGCAGGGTGTGCTGTTCTCGGACATGGATACGGGACTGCGCGAGCACGAAGATATTGTGCGCAAGTACTTCGCAACGGTCATCCCGCCGGCTGACAACAAGTTTTCCGCGCTCAACTCAGCGGTCTGGTCCGGCGGCTCGTTCATTTGGGTTCCGGCGGGGGTGAAGGTTGAGGTTCCGCTGCAGGCCTACTTCCGTATCAATGCGGAGAGCATGGGCCAGTTCGAACGCACGCTCATCATCGCCGAGCCGGGCTCCTTCGTGCACTACATCGAAGGATGCACCGCGCCGACATATTCAAGCAACTCGCTGCACTCGGCCGTGGTCGAGCTCATCGCCCTGGAAGGTGCGCACATCCGCTACACCACGATTCAGAACTGGTATAAGAACATCTACAATCTCGTGACGAAGCGCGCGCTTGCGCATAAGAATGCGCACGTCGAGTGGGTTGACGGCAACCTCGGCTCGCGGCTGACGATGAAGTATCCGTCCGTGTACATGGTGGGTGAAGGCGCACGCGGTGACGTTCTCTCAATCGCTTACGCGAGCGAGGGTATGCACCAGGACGCTGGCTCAAAGATGGTCCATGCTGCGCCGAACACGACGTCGCTCATTACGAGCAAGTCCGTGAGCAAAGGTGGCGGCCGAACGAGCTACCGCGGGCTCGTCAAGGTGTACGAAGGCTGTGACGGCGTCAAGTCCAACGTGCGCTGCGACGCGCTGCTGATGGATCCGGAATCGCGCTCGGACACGTACCCGACGATGGAGATCGACGCCAAGAACGTGCGCATCGAACACGAGGCGACGGTTTCAAAGGTCGGCGAGGAACAGCTGTTCTACGTCATGAGCCGCGGATTGACGGAAGTCGAGGCGACGACGATGATCGTCAACGGCTTCTTCGAACCGTTCGTCAAGGAGCTGCCGATGGAATACGCGGTTGAGCTCAACCGGCTCATCGCGCTCGAGATGGAAGGCTCCGTCGGCTAACAGAACGTGACTGAAACCCTGACACAGCAACCGCAGATTGAACGCGGCGTAGTCGAGCGACTGCTCAAAGACGAGCCGGATTGGTTGGGCGACCTTCGCCGCGCTGCGTTCATGCGCTACGAAGCGTTGCCACAGCCCGATGAGAAGACAGCTGGCTGGCGGCGCATCTCACTCGACGGCATCAACCTTTATGCGCTTGCGCCGACTCACACCCGCTTTGCATTCCGCGCTTCAGAGGCAGATCGTAAGCGTGGGTTGATCGTGTGTTCTCTTTCTGAGGCGCTCGCCACTAATGCGGAGGTCGTCCGTGATGCGCTCGGCATTGCTCACGTCGGCAAGTCGGCCGGCCGCTATGCCGCCCTCGCCGAAGCTGCGTGGCAAGGCGGCGTTTTCGTCTTCGCACCGGAGGGTTTCGAGGCTACCGAACCCGTTCACATAGATATTACCGAAGGTACGTATCCGCGGGTTGTTATTGTCGCAGGCGCGAAGGCAAGGCTGACCGTTGCCGAAACGCACCACGAGACCGATCTGCTCTCGTCGGGACTCGTCGATGTTATTTGCGGCGAGGGATCGCTCGTGCGCTACGCCCACGTCCAAGATTGCGCCCGTGAGAGCTTGGTGTTTTCTCACCAGCGCGCGATGATGACGCGTGATTCCAAGCTCGTAAGTCTCAACTTCGGGATCGGCGGGCGTCTCGCACGCACCGACGTCGAGGTCGAGCTGCGCGGCCAGGGTGCGGAGAGCGATATGCTTGGGCTTGTTTTCGCGGAAGACCAGCAAGACTTTGATTATCACACGCTCCAAGGCCATCGCTCGCCTCACACCCGGAGCGACTTACTCT
>DASZFB010000063.1:0-6474 GCA_035940275.1 Candidatus Eremiobacteraceae bacterium
TCAGTGTACGTGCCGGCCAGTTCCATGTTGATCGGCACTGACTCGAAGGACTGACTCAGATAGACTTGCGCGTTGATGCGTGGCGACGGCGTCGCGGGAGCTCTCGCTCCACCCGGTGCCGCGCTGCCTCCGCCTGACGCTCCCGGCGCGGGCGATGCGCCCGCCCCAGGCCCTGCGCCTTGCATCTGAGCGTTCTCGGCTTGGGTCGCTGAATTTGCCGCGTTTCGCGCGTTGGCCGCCCGTGAAACCGGGCTAATGCCGACAGCACCTTGAATTGCCGGATTCACGGTTGCGACAGCTCCTGGTACTGGTGTGGCAGCGCCAGCCGCCGGCGTTGCGGTCGCTTGCGGCACCACTGCGGTCACAACGAGGCCATCACGTTTGGCGAGATCCTCGATCTGTTTCAGATAGGACGGGATGTACGCGCGCGGATCCGCGGTCAGCTCCACGCCGGACAGCCTGGACTGCACCTGGCGAATGAGAGCGAGATACTGCGGCTTTTGATCGGCCACTGTCTTCAGGTCGTTGTACTGCGACTGCAAGCTATCGAGTTGCGCTTTCGATTGCGCGACCTGCTGCAGCTTTGGCTGCACGACCATGAAGTAGGCGCCGATCAACACGAGCGCGAGCACGCCGACGACGATCAGGATCCGGTTGAGATTTGGCTCTTGTTGATTCATTGTTGGCTCCCGATCACCGCGGGGCTGAGAGTGCCGACGACGGAGAACTGCACGTCGCCGCCATTCGGCGCCGTGGGTGAGACGGTCTGCGAACTTGTCGTCAAGGCGGCGTCCCCAAAGATGGGCGACCCGTCAAGGTTCAACATAAGATCCGCGACCTCTCGATAGGTTGATGTGTCACCTGCTAGCGTCACAGAGCCCCCGTTCGTTGGATGGGCCACCGTCACGCTGCTGTACCACACGCCATGTGGTGTGTTGTTGCCGAGCTCTGATAATATCTCGGCCACTTGCAGCGGACTTTGCTTGATGCGTTCGAGCAGGTCCGCCTTTGCGCGCAGCTGCGCGACCTGGTCTTTGAGGTCGTCCACCTCTTTGACCTCGGCTTGGACCTCCGTAACTTTTTGCGACCACTCGGCGATCTGCGCATTCAATTTATTGATCTGGATATTCTCGAACACGTCAAAGATGATGACGATGAGCAGCAAGCCCACCAAGAGCCCGAGCCCAATCGAGAACGTCCGGTCGAAGGTGAATACCGAGCGACGTTGTGATGATGGAAGTAGGTTGATATCTATCACGAGAGTGCTCCTACGGGAGAAATCTTGCTCACGCTGCTGCTCCTGCGCGGCCTTCGGTCGCCAAGTCGCGCTTCCCGAGGCCTGCGGCAACAATCATTGACGGGCCGGCATCGCGGAGAAATTCTGCTGGGAAATCCGCCGGATCGTGCACCGAGCGCTCGAGCGGATTGGCGAGCACGACCGGCAAGCCGAGTTCGTGGCTGAGAAATGCATCGAGATTTTCGAGACGGCTGGAACCGCCACCGAGGATAACCGATTCAATGGTCTCGCCACGAAAACGCGTTCTAAAGTAGTCGAGCGACTTGTGTACTTCCGTGACAAGCTCGGTGAGTGGTGGCGTAATCACGTTGAAGATTCTCGTCACCGTCGGCGGCACGGGGCCTGTATCTTGTTGCGAGAGAATGCGTGCCTTCTCGCGCTTCATCTTCTCAGCGTCTTCCATCGAGACGTTCAAGCCATTGGCGATGGCTTTTGTGATGGCGTTTCCGCCGATGGGCACGTTGCGCGTGAAGGGCACGTGGCCACCCTTGGTAATGTTGATGCTCGTCGACGCCGCGCCGACGTTGATCACCGCGACGTTCTGCTCGAACTGCGGATCTTCGGGCGCGATCATTGCGCGCACCATTGAAAACGGTTCGACCTCGATGACCGCAGGTGTGAGCCCTGCGAATTGCAGAGCGCTCATCTGCGACGTGACGAGATCTTTTTGCGCCGCGACGATGAGCACGTCCATGTTCTGACCGTCGTCGGCCTTACCCAAAATCTTTGCATCGATCTGCGCTTCGTCAACCGAGTATGGCAAGAAGCGCTCGGCTTCGTACTTCGTCGAGTCGCGAAGCTCGCGGTCGCTCATGACGGGCATCGTCACTTGGCGAACGACGACTGTGGGACCGGAGACGGCGCTGATCGTTTTGCGCGCGCTGAACGCGCCATCGGCGATAAGCTGCCGGAGTGCTTCACCGACGAGCTGCGGATCGCTGACGACACCGTCCTTGATGCTGTTGGCCGGCGTGCTCACGCGATACACATGTTCGAGAGTTGCACCACGCGATGACCCGCCGAACTGGACGGCTTTCAACTCGTGCGACCCAAAATCAATACCTATGTATTTGTTTCCGCCGCGCGAGAAGAACTTGTTCAGGAACGACATAGACGCCTCGCCTCTCATATCCATCCGGCAAATGCATGTGGATGGGGCCTCAGAGAGAGATTCCTCATTAAAATTCATCGGCACCCAAGGGGTGGAACTTAGAACATTTATTCGATGTTCGCCCTCTGGACGATTCGGATGTGCTCCAGGGCTCGTTTTCGACTGTTTCTAGAAACGGGACAGAGACGACCCTGTGCGCCAAACAAAGCGGCCGGCTCTCGGCCGGCCGTTGTATCACTCGAGCGGACCACAGGGTCCACGGTTAACGGAAATAGTCTAGCGCAGTATCGCCTGCAGCTTGTCGTGGTCGGTAATGACGACGTTTGCCGTGCGCATGTCGATCAGCTTCTCATCCCAGAAGCGGTTGAGCATGCGATTGACGGTCTCGCGGGTCGTGCCAATCATGTTCGCCATTTCTTGATTCGTGAGACGTAAGGTCAGGCGGGTACCACCATCGACGCGTTCGCCAAAGTTCTTCTCCAAGTTGATCAAGAGCGATGCCAGTCGCGTGCGTATATCTTGATAGGAAGCGGCTTGAATGGCTTGGTTCGTTGCGCGCAAGCGCGAGGACAGCGTCAAGACCAGCCGCAGGCTCATTTGCGCGCTGCGCGCCAGCATATCTAAAAAGTCTTTGCGCGACAGGATCGCGACTTCGACGTCGCCCAGCGCCTTAATGGTTGCCGAGCGCGGCGACGCGTCCAGCACGCCCATCTCACCGAAGAAGTCGCCCTCTTTGAGGATTGAGAGAATGCTCTCTTTGCCCTCGTTCGAAAGTCGTGTGACGGCGACGTTGCCTTTCACGACGATGTAGAGAGCATCGCCCGGGTCGCCTTCATACACGAGTACGGCATGCTTGGCAAACCGTCGGGGCTGCACGAGCGAAGCTACTGCTGCAAGTTCTTCATCGCCAAACTCGGCAAAGAGCGGAACTTTCTTCAGCAGGGCGGCGTCGAGCGGTTTATCAAAAGTTCTTTGCACGTCGTTTAGGCTCCAACACATCAAAATGCGGCGATGGGTCATCAACCGCGGGCGCATGGCTACACCTGCGCTTCACCCCTAGTATCGGCAGTCACAGGGCGCCCATGTAGCGGCCCCGGTCACCCGGCCAACACTAGGTCGACCGCTCCATTCTAGCCCCCGCCCAGACGGCGGTACAGGAATTCCTGATAAGCTGCGTACGGACCGAACACAAGGTCGGGTGCGAAGGTCAAGATGAGAGCGCCGAGCACGAGAAATGGGCCGAATGGCAACACGTCGCGACCTCGTCTTTTGCGCATCACGAGGACGGGTATCGCGAGCATGGCGCCGATGACGAACGCCGCCGCAAACGCCGCAACTGAATTAACGAGGCCAAGGAATATCCCCAAGCAGGTCGCGAGCTTGACGTCGCCGAGCCCAAGGCCCGCGCCGCGCGTAACAAGATAGATCGCGCCAAAGAGCGCTGCGCCGAGTGCTGCCCCCTCCAGGCTTGGGACCGCACGCCCCATTGCCAGGGCGATGGCAAAGCCCGCAATACCCACCGGAATCGTGAGCGCGTCGAGGATCAGCAAATGGTCGATGTCGACAAAGACGGTGACGATGAGATACGCGCTGAGCAGCATCGCCGCGAGCGCATTCAGACTCACGCCGAATTCCACAACCGACAGCACGAACAGCATTGCTGTCATGAGCTCGACAAGCGCATACCGCGATGAAATCGAGGTTTTACAATACCTGCACCGTCCGCCGAGCAGAAGCCACGAGAAGACTGGGATGTTATCCGCCGGCCTAAGCACGTGCCCGCACGTGGTGCAGTGTGACGCGGGAAAGATGACCGATTCGTCTCTCGGTACGCGATAGATTATGACGTTCAGAAATGAACCGATCGCAAGCCCGATAAGGGCTGCGATCGCTGGCGCAACAATCTCTAGCACGCGCACTCGTGCGTGGTGAGCGCGCTACTTTCCTCGTATTCCGGAGTTCTGGTCCCAGACTACCGATGAGCAGCTGGAGCAGGGCGTCGAGCTGCCATCTTGTGTGATGGTAATGGTCGTGGTCGTATCGTGGCCGCCGGAATCGACGATCTGATAGGACCCGTATGACCCAGCGGTGGTCGTGATGCTATACGTATTACCTTTTTTGACCGGATCCGTGGGCAGCGTAGTCAGATATGGTGTCGTCAAGCTTGCGAACGCAACGTACGCGCCGCCATTATCAACAGAGTATTCTTCCTCTGCAGTGGCCAGCATCTTCTCGTTCATCTCGCACGCAGACGTCGCCGACTCATTGCGCGCGTGCATGAAGTTGGGAATAAGAATAGCAGCCAGGATAGAAATGATCGCGATCACGATCATCAGCTCGATGAGCGTGAAGCCACGTTTGTTGCTTGTCATGATTTGGTTCGTCGCGCCGACCTCCACTACTCAAATACCCAAGAATATTATCGGCCAGGACCGGTCGGTACGAGTTGTGACAGGGGTCACCACGAACGGGTCCACCGCACAAGAAAAGAGCCGGTCGTTTCCGACCGGCTCGTCTCTTTGTCGAGGATCCGCGTTAGTTGCCGTGGATACCCGAAGATTGTGCGTAGACGACGCTACCGCAGCTTGCGCACTGCGTGCCGCCTGAGGTTTTGGTCAGGCTTGTCGTTGTGGTCGTGTCGTGTCCGCCCGAGTCGTCGATCTCGTAGGAACCGTTCGTGCCGGTGCCTGGAATGGTAACCGTGTAAGCATTACCCTTCTTAACGGGATCGGTGATCGTGGTCGAGATGTATGGTGTGGTAAGAACGGCCAACGAGGCATACGCGCCGCCATTGTCGACCGAATATTCCTCTTCGGCCGTCGCAAGCTGCTTCTCGTTGCCCTCGCATGCCGCTGTGACCGACTCTGCACGGGCGTGCAGGAAGTTCGGAATCAAAATGGCTGCAAGGATTGCGATAATGGCAATCACGATCATCAGCTCGATGAGCGTGAAGCCTTTTTGAAGTTTCTTCATGAAGATGATAACCCTTTCGCTTTGTGTGAATTCACGTTGAGTGAGCGGACGAGTCTCTGCCCATCAGGGACACCGGTTTGCACCGGTGGTGCGCCCGCACGGATCACCTGATCCGCAACGATACCTGGAAGCGCGTAATTGCCCTCTCCCCCATTGTGTTTAATGCCCAAGTCGTGTGGGCCTAGACGCCTCATCGCTGTGACCCCAGCCACAAAGTACTAGCAAGCCGCGTACGCGACTCATATGTGTTATCGGTAGACTAGTTCGTCGGGTATAGCGTACAAGAAGCGTCGACTTTCATCGCTGCTTGCTTGATATGAGCGAAATACGATGTTCTATTTCCCGTGGATCCCGGACGCTTGCGCGTAGACGACACTCACGCAGGTCGAGCAGACGGTGCCGCCCGACGTCTTCGTCAAACTGGTCGTTGTGGTCGAGTCATGTCCGCCAGAGTCGTCGATCTCGTACGAGCCGTTCGTGCCTGTGCCGGGGATCACAACTGTGTAGGCGTTCCCCTTCTTCACCGGATCGGTAATCGTCGTCGAGATGTACGGTGTGGTGAGGACACTGAGCGAGGCATACGCACCGCCGTTGTCGACCGAATATTCTTCTTCAGCCGTCGCCAGCTGCTTCTCGTTGCCTTCGCACGCCGCCGTTACCGACTCTGCGCGAGCGTGCAAGAAGTTCGGAATCAAGATGGCTGCGAGGATTGCAATAATGGCGATGACGATCATCAATTCGATGAGCGTGAAGCCGTCTTGCTGGCGCGCGTAGCGTTGCGTGAGCATTGAGTCCTTTCGGGTCCTATACTAGTCTATCCCCAACCACCCTAGTGTACGGACGTGCTTATTCCTATTATCGGCTTTTTTGCACGCAATGGTGATGAGAGTCACCGGCGCTTTGCCGAAAACGTAGTAGATGGATTCCACTCAGACTGAACGTCCCACCGTGGACCGCGCCGTTTTTGCCGGCATCCTCATATGCGCTGCGCTGGTTCGTTGCCTTGGACTTTTTCACCACGCGACGTTACCAGACGAGGCGTTTACTTTCTTCATAGCTGCGCAGCCGTATGCCGCGATTATTACCTTACTCA
>DASZFB010000064.1:0-2662 GCA_035940275.1 Candidatus Eremiobacteraceae bacterium
GTCTTGTGGGCGACATTCTCTTCGATTTTAGCGTCGAGGAGCTCGAGGCCGGCGCGCAATTGACCGACATCCGCCGCGAGCACGGCTTGCTCTCGCTGTTGTATCGCTGGATCAACATCCGCCTCAAAAGTAACACGCGGCAAATTAACGAGCGTTTTGGCACGCACAATAGTGTCGGCATGCAATCGACGCGAGATCTCGGCACTTAGCGAGGCGACCTGTCCGGCGCTCGATTTCCGATCTGCGTCCGTTTCCGTTGTTTCCAATTCCAAGAGCAAGTCTCCGATATGGACTTGCGATCCGTTCGCCACAAATATGGCTCGTACCCTGCCCGCGTCGAGAGGCTGGATCACTTTGCTGCGCCCGCTAGGCTGAATCCGAGCCGGCGCAGTCGCGTAGATATCGATCTTACCTATCCAAGAAATTAACAAAGCGCAGGCGAACAAAGCACAGATGCTAAGCATAAGCCGCATACGTACGGGCGAAGGCGGCGTTGTATAGACCTGACGCGCCACGGGCAAGAATTCACGGTCAGCCGCGTCCATTAACCGGTCCTTAATGTCGGCGAGTCGCGGCATCCACGAAATGGACGAGCCGTCGCTCATGTGGCTCCCGTTTCACCCTGCATGGCCCACAACCGCCGATACAAGCCGTCTGGTCGCTTAAGAAGCTCATCGTGAGAACCATCTTCAAGGATCTCGCCGTCTACTATCCCGACAATCCGATCACAGTGACGTACCGCAGCCAATCTGTGCGCAATTATGATGACCGTCCTTCCGCTCGCTATCGCCTTCATGTTGTTCTGTATTACGCGTTCGCTTTCGTAATCTAGCGCGCTCGTTGCCTCATCGAAAATTAGGATGCGCGGATTGCGAGTCAACGCTCGAGCAATCGCGATTCGTTGTCTTTGGCCACCGGATAGATTGGCACCCCGTTCCTGAATCCAGGTGTCATAGCCGTTCGCGAGTTTAGAAATGAATTCGTCCGCACCAGCTAATCGCGAAATGGCAACAACTTCCTGACGGCTCATGAATGGTGTTGCCAGTGCAATGTTGTCATGAATGCTCCGATTAAACAGCAAGTTTTCCTGTAGTACTACACCGATCTGCCTACGTAACCAGGCGGTATGCACTTTTGCGAGTTCAATGCCATCCACACAGACCGAGCCGCGCTGTGGAATGTAAAGACGTTGCAGTAGCTTGGTAAGCGTCGATTTGCCAGATCCCGACGGACCGACGATGCCTATAACTTGGCCGGCGGGTACGCTAAGCGTCAGATCGCGCACGACATCGTCGGCATTCTGATCGTAGCGAAAGTACACGCTCTTGAAGTCGATTGTGCCCTTCATCGCTGGCAAGTTGGCCAGCGATGCCGGCTGAGGTTCCAGCGGCGAGCGCACAATGTCACCAAGACGATCAACGGATATTTGGATCTGCTGGAAATCCTGCCATAGTTGGGAGATACGCAACAGGGGCGCCACCAATTGATTTGAAATCATGTAAAAAGCGATGAACGAACCGACGGTCATGTCTCCGGCCATCACTTCATTGGCGCCGAAGAACAGCAATACCGCTGTCGTTAGCTTGCTTACGTATTGAATGGAGTTTTGCCCCAGCGTAGTCAGCATCGTTGCTTGAAACGCGGTCTTTACGTAAGTTCCAAGCTTCTCTTCCCACTGCGCTTGCACCAGAGGCTCGACTGCGGCTGCTTTGATCGTGTAGGCGCCGACGATAGATTCCACGAGGAATTGTTGACTATCCGCGTTTCGGAAGAACTTCTCGGCGATTTTGGCGCGCAGCACCGGGCGGATGACGGTGGCAATGCCCACATAGAGTGGAATTGATAGCGCGACCACCAGCGTGAGCTTCCACGAGTAATAGAGGAGCACAGCAAAGAAAACCGCCGTGAAAAGAACGTCGATTAACGAGGTCACACCCTGCCCCGTCAAGAAGTTTCGTATGGTCTCGATCTCCCGCACGCGTGCCACGGATTGACCGGTAGAACGCGTCTCAAAATAACCCAATGGGAGTTTGAATAGATGCGCGACCAAGCGTGAGCCAAACTCTACATCTAAGCGACTCGCCGTATGCGATAGCGCATACGTACGCAAATATTGCAGCACCATGTCGAATATACCGAGTGCGGCGAGGCCGACGACCACCACATCGAGCGTAGCGACGGAGTTGTGAACCAAAACCTTATCAATTATGACTTGAAAAAACATCGGCGTGACGAGCGCGAATAGTTGCACGAACAATGATGCGAAAAGCACCTGCGCAAGGGGCGCCCTGAAGCGCCAAATAGCAGGGAAAAACCAACGAACACCAAACGCGTCTGGCGCGACTTCGCTTTTCAAGCTGCTGCGCCTAACGAGAATTATGTTTCCCGCCCAGTCCTCGGTGATTTCCTCCAAAGTCATCAATCGAGGAGCCCGTTCTTCCTGCTTGTAGTACACCTCGTGTTTTGAGCCGAGATTGCGTGCCAGAATGACGCAATTGCCCTCGCGCATCCGCAGGATGGCCGGACGTGGAACCGAGACCAGTCGCGCGGTGTTTTGATTCCGAAGCAATCGAGCGTCAAGCCCTATCAGCGATGCCGCACGCACAATATCGGCGTCGGTCGCTTTGCGACCGCCAAGCGCAAGCTCGTGACCGATAGCCAC
>DASZFB010000065.1:0-4572 GCA_035940275.1 Candidatus Eremiobacteraceae bacterium
CCTTTGGCGCCCACCGATGATGGAGCGGGCCAACTCACGACCTTCGCGGTGCCCACCTTGGACTTCCACTCGGGGCTGATCTTGCTCATGTAATTGGTGAAAATGTAGGTCGTGCCGCTTCCGTCCGCGCGATGTACGACGACGATGGAAAGATTCGGCAAGCTCGTTCCGGAGTTGAGCCTCGCAATCGCCGGATCGTTCCAGTTCGTGATTTTGCCGAGGAAGATGTTCGCGAGCGTGTCTTGGTCGATTTTGAGTCCCTTGGCAACACCCGGTACGTTATAGGCTATGGCCTCGCCACCAAGAGCAACTGGGAACTCAACGACGTCGCCGTTCGCAGCGTTAGCCGCCTTAATTTCCGTCGGGTTCAACGGCACGTCTGACGCGCCGAAGTCGACGGTCTGAGACGTAAATTGCTGGATGCCGCCACCGGAGCCAATGCTCTGGTAATTGACCTGGACATCCGCGTGACTCTTGCTGTATTCGAAGAAGGCGCGGGCGAAAAAGGGCAAATCGAAGGTCGCGCCGGCGCCAGTGATTTGTGTCGCGGCGACCGCTATCGTGGCGGTGCCGAGGCCGATGACGCCGGCACAAATTCCTAAGGTTGAAACAAATCGCATTCGGTTCACTTTCTACTCCTGCCCATGACAAACGGACCTCGAGGTCCGTCCCCTTGAGATTAACGTAAGGATGTCAACCGCAGGTTAAGACGACGTTAAGGGCCTTTAATGTCTGCCGGCAACGCTAGCTGGCACGGCCCGCCAAACGTTTGAGGGAGGGTGTTGACAGAGGTGGCTACTGTATGCTATACAGTACTGTGTACTACATAGTGTGTGCTGCACACTATATGGGAACCAGTAGCCACAAACCTAGGCACAGCAAGGAGCACGCCGATGACTCTCGATCTACGCACGACCCTCGACTCCACTGACTTGTCCCTGCAAGAACGGACTGGCCTCGTCCGCATCGGGCGCGGCGTGGACTCAAGCCTGTTCGGCGGATGGGGCGTTCGGATATAAATGCCGGCTGACTTTGAATCTCTACGGCTTGAGCTGCGTCGAGGTTGCCTCACGCTTGCGGTCCTGGCGCATCTCAAGACGGAGCACTACGGCTACACCTTACGCAAAGCTCTCGTCGAGCAAGGCTTGGAAATTGACGAAGGCACGTTGTACCCGCTGCTGCGGCGTTTAGAAGATCAAGGTCTTTTAGTTAGCGAGTGGCGCGAAGACAACAAACGCAACAAACGCTACTATCACTTATCCCGCGACGGCCGGCGCATGCTCGACCAGCTCGTTGACGAGTGGCGGCGCATCAATGCATCGCTCGCTCGAATCCTTCAGGAGGCATAGGGTCATGGAACTTCTCGATCGCTACGTACAGGCTGTCAAGGATCTCTTGCCGAGGCCAAAGCGCGACGACATTGCTCTTGAAATTTCGGATACACTTCGATCCGAAATGGAGGACAAAGAAACCGAACTCGGTCGTCCGCTCAATCGGGATGAAGAGGCCTCAATTCTCAAAGCCTATGGCCACCCGCGACTCGTGGCGAGCCGCTATGGACGCCTGCAGTACCTGATCGGCCCCACACTGTTACCGTTCTATTTCTACACGCTGCGGATCGTACTTATCATCGTTGTTGTGATTCAGGTTGTTCTCGGTTTGACAATCGGTGCTACGTCTAATGATGTTGTTGGTACGCTGCTCGGATTTTGGGGCCCGTTGTGGGGTTCAATATTTTTCGTAATTGGTATCATCACTGTCATCTTTGCGCTGCTCGAGTATTTCGGTGGCCGGTTGGCTCGCGTCGATGCTTGGAACCCTGCGTCGCTGCCGCCGGTTCAGAATTCGACCTGGGTGCCGCGCTTTAACACAGCGGTCGACTTGGTCTTCAATGTTGTATTCGTTTTATGGGTTGTAGGAGTTGTGCCGGTACGGGAACTTGTCGGCTACATGTTGCTGGGCCCCGGAATGAGTTACTTCACCTCAAGTCCGTTCTCGTTCGCCGCTTGGTGGCACATCCTTGTTCCGGCCCTCGTTGTGGTCGCTCTTGTCAACATTGCAACCGATGTGATCAATCTTGCCCAGCCGCAGTGGGCAAGGTTTAGGACTGGCGTCGCAATCGGGACAAACAGCATCCTCTTTGTCGTGATGTGCTTTCTTCTCACGGTTCACCCGTACGTTATCGTCGCCAAAGGCGTCGCACATCCCGAGCGTTATCAGAGCTCGGCAGACGCTCTCAGCGGGACCGTCTTCGCGATCTTGGTCGCCTGGGCTATTATCCCGGCGTTCCTTGTGGTAACGAATGTCCTGAAGCTGCGCAAGTCTGCGCAAGTCGTTGCGGTAAAATAAACGGACCTAAAGGTCCGTTGCTTCAAAGTCCGTTACTTCAAAGGTCCGGGGCGGCGGACGGTGTGCTCGATTGCAAGACCTCATCCGTGTGCGCCAGCACTTCGTTGAACTCGACGACCGAGCGCTTGAGTTTCTTCGGCACACCTTCGACCATGTAGACCACCCGTTCGCAAATATTTGTGGAGTGGTCGGCAATGCGTTCAAGATATAGCGCCACGAGCAGCAAGTTGCTCGCTCGGCCGATAGCTTTTGGATCTTTCGCCATAAACTGAATCAGCTCACTGAAAACCTTGCGGTAGAGCCGGTCGACTTCATCATCCTTGCGCGGTATCTCATGCGCCGCCTGAGCGTCGTGGTGTGAAAACGCGTCGAGCGATTCGCGCAGCATCTCGCGAGCCTTTGCCGCCATGAGTGGTATGTCAACCAGAGGTTTGAGCTGTGGCTCATTGGCGAGGTTCTTCGTAATCTGGGCGATGTCACACGCATGGTCGCCGATCCGCTCGAGATCGATGATGATGTCGAGCATAGCCGCGATCGTCCGCAAGTCGGTCGCCATCGGTTGCTGCAATGCGAGCAGGTTAAGGCAATTGGTTTCAATGAGCACGTTGAGATCGTCGATGTAGTCGTCGGCTTTGAGGATCTCGTCGGCTAATTTCGTGTCGGAACGCGACAAAGCATCGACCGCCTTTGTGATGGCCTCTTCGACGAGGCTCCCCATCCGCAAGACGTTCTGCTGTGTCTCTTCTAGGATACGATGGAAATTCTCACGACCCAATTCCGGGGTTCTCCTTTGTTGTAGTTATCGTCATTATAGGCTCGGGTCATGCGTTTGTAAACGTGCAGCGGAAGCTCGTCCCCACCCCGAGTTCGCTCTTCGCGGTGATCGTGCCGCCGTGAGCTTCGATAATATGCTTCACGATTGCCAGCCCCAAGCCTGTGCCCGATCCACTCCGAGCCCGGGCTGGATCAACGACATAGAATCTTTCAAAGATATGCGGCAGCGCGGTTGACGGAATACCGCTGCCTGTGTCAGACACCACAATGTTCACTGCCCCGTTGCTGTTGCTTACCGCAAGTCTCACCTGGCCCGCTCGAGGCGTATGCCGCAGCGCGTTGTCGAGAAGGTTGGCGATGACCTGGATGAGCTTATCGCGATCGGCAGAAATCGTGATTGGCGCATCCGGCGTGGAACACTCGAGGGCGATTCCGAGCGTTTGGGCTCGGGCACGTTGCGATTGCGCCGCTTGACGGCAGAGCTCACCGACATCCACGGACCCGAGCCGCATTTCGAGCTTGCCACTCTCGAGGCGGGCGAGGTCCAATAAATCCTCGACCAGCGCGATCATGCGCTCTGTTTCCTGCGCAATGCTTCCGAGAAACTCGTCGCGCGCGGGCCGCTCGACGCCGGTCTGCAATGTCTCCACCATAAGTTTCACGGCCGTGAGTGGCGTTCGCAGTTCGTGGGAAACATTGGACACAAATTCGCGGCGTAGCGTCTCGAGCTCACGCATACGCGTCTGGTCCGTCACAATCACAAGAACGCTGCGGCTCGACGCGCCCGCGAGCATGCGCGTGGTCACCTGCAAATAGCGGTGCTGTGCTGCGGTGAACGCAAGCTCAGCTGTCTCTTCAACGCCATCGCGCAGCGTGGCCGCAACGCGTTTGTCGAGCTCGAAGTTGCGAACGATTTCGATCAGGGCGCGGTTGGTCGCGCGATCGGCAGGCACGCCGAAGATTTCGCCAGCAGCGGCGTTGAATGACTGGATCTTGCCATCCTCACCGATGACCATAACGCCGACCGGCAGCGCCGCAAGGACTTCAGCTAAGCTCGGCTGGGTCTGGTCTGGCGTACTGAGAGAGAGCGTTTCCGGCTGCTCTACAATCGGCGCTGACGCTGGTGCGTTCCGCGCGGGAATGAAATAGAGAATAAGGGCAATTGCGGCGAGTGCCGCGACGATCACGAGGGCAATGCGTAAGGGCTCCGGCTGCGTCGCCGCCGTATAGGCAATGGCAATCACGCCGATCAGGGCTCCGCCGAATACGAGCCGGGCCACCACTAGTGACGCCTTGATGGCTTAGTCGCGGAAGAGATAACCGCGACTGCGAACAGTGATGATGTGTTTGGGATCGTTCGGGTCGTCTTCAATCTTTTCGCGCAACCAGCGGATGTGCACGTTCACCGTTTGTTGGTCGCCATAGAAGTCAAAGCCCCAGACACGATCG
>DASZFB010000066.1:0-12934 GCA_035940275.1 Candidatus Eremiobacteraceae bacterium
AGATTAAGATTCCGCAAATCGGGAACGTCGTTCTCGGCGATCGCGTCGAGATTGGCGCTGCCACAACAATCGATCGCGCGGTGACCGGATCAACCGTCGTCGGCGCTGGTACAAAAATTGATAATCAGGTTCAGATCGCACACAACGTACAGATTGGAGAAGATTCAACAATTTGCGCGCAGACCGGTATCGCCGGCAGCACGCGATTAGGCAAACGCGTCATCGCCGGAGGTCAAGTCGGAACCATCGGTCACATCGAAATTGGCGACGGCAGCGTGTTGGCTGCGGGGGCAAAAGTCATCGGTTCGTTACCACCGCATTCGTTTGTCTCCGGCGACTATGCAATGCCGCATCGCGAGAATCTCGAACAGAAGGTCCTATTGCGCAAATTGCCTAAGCTGTTCGAGCAAGTGCGCACGCTGATGAACGCGCTCGACGAGCTACGCAAGTCAAAATCGAAATAGCGTCCGCCCTTGTGGTGAAAGTGGAATATCAGCACACGCTCGCCCGCGAGGTCTCCCTTTCAGGCGTAGGCCTACACACAGGGTGCAAAGCGACCGTCACGATTGCTCCGGCGCCGGCGAATGCCGGTTTTTCGTTCGTGCTCTCTGATGGATCGCGCATTGCCGCCACTCCGGAAGCGGTACGCTCCACGGTGCGCTGCACAACGCTCGGATCGTCCACCGCAGAGGTGAACACGGTCGAGCACGTGCTCGCAAGTCTCGTGGGGATGGACGTCGACAACGCGCAAATCCGCATCGACGGCGAGGAAATCCCAATCATGGACGGCAGCGCGTTGCCGTTTGCACAAGCAATAGCAAACGTCGGCCTCGAGGAACAGCGGGTGCCGCGCCGCGTGATGAATCTGCGCTCGCCGTTTTGGCACCGTGACGGTGATAAACTGCTCGTGTGCGTGCCTGCCGAACGATTCAAGATCAATTTCTTTGTCGCGTTCCCGGAGCCGGTCGGCAATCAGTTCCTGGAGACGCCGCCGATCACGCCAGAATATTTCCTGCGCGAGATAGCACCCAACCGGACATTCGGATTCCGCGCTGAAGTTGAGGCGCTCTACTCGCAGGGTTTGGCGCTGGGTGGATCGCTGGACAATGCAGTTGTCATCGACCGCACGGACTACATGGGCCCATTGCGTTTCCCGGACGAGATCGTGCGGCATAAAGTACTCGACCTCATCGGCGACTTCGCCTTGCTCGGTATGTATCCGTGTTGCGAGGTCATCGCGCTGAAATCCGGGCACGCCCTGCACGTCGCTGCGGCACGCGAGCTGCGCGCGCCACTGGCAGCAGCCGCCGGCGCTCGCTAGACGGACCAGGAGCCTGCCCATGCGAACTGTTCCTACAGGCGGCGGAGAGCCGCTGCATCGCGCCGACACCGGAGACAAACAGGTGGCTTACCTCGACATCCGCTCCATCATGGATATCCTCCCGCACCGATATCCTTTCTTGCTTATCGATCGCATTACGGAACTCGTGCCGCAAAAGCGCGCTGTCGGCTACAAGAACATCACGCTCAATGAGTGGTTTTTCTCTGGGCACTTCCCAAACAATCCCGTCATGCCGGGTGTGCTCATCATCGAAGCGATGGCGCAGCTGGGCGGCACAGCAATCCTCGAGCCGAACACGCTCGTAACAACCGTACCCTACCTCGCCGGCGTCGACAAGCTGAAGTTCCGGCGGCCCGTGGTGCCGGGAGATAAGCTCGAGATGGAAGCGAACGTCATGTGGATCCGCATGAACATCGGTCGCTTGCAAGCTTCGGCGCGTGTTGACGATCAGACAGTGTGTGAGGGTGAACTGCTTTTCTCCATCGTTTCCGATACACGTCTCTTCCGCCACGACGCTGCGATCTTGCACATGTGACGCGATGCGACAATTAAAGCGCGATCCCGTTTCCACGCGCGCCTCAGCTTCAATTCACCCGCTGGCTGTCGTCCACCCAGACGCGCGACTCGGCCACAATGTTGAGGTTGGTCCGTTCTGTCTCGTTGGCGCGAAAGCGCGGATCGGTGACGGCACGAAGTTGCTCGCGCACGTTATCGTCAACGGACACACCGTCATCGGCCGTGACAACGAGATTCACCCGTTCGCCGTCGTCGGCGGCCCGTCACAAGATAAGAAATACCGAGGAGAAGTTTCCTACGTCCGCGTCGGCGACCGCAACGTTATTCGCGAGTACGTGACCATCAATCGCGGAACCGGCGTAGAAAGCGAAACAGTCGTCGGTAACGACAACCACTTGCTTGCGGGCGTTCACATTGCCCACAACTGTCGCATCGGCAATCACGTTGTCATGTCAAATCTCGTGGCCTTAGCGGGTCATGTCAGCGTGGGCGACAGTGCGAACATCGGTGGCATGGTGGGCGTGCACCAGTTTGTCCGAATAGGTCGGTTGGCAATGGTCGGCGGCAAGAGCAAGCTGATCAAGGACATCCCGCCCTTCATGCTCGTGGAAGGCAATCCGGCGACCGTCTACGGCTTGAACACGGTGGGACTCAAGCGTGGCAATATTTCACCCGAGGCGATGGCCGAGTTAAAGGAAGCCCACCGCATGCTCTACCGGGCGAACTTCAATCTTTCAACCGCGCTCGACCAGTTGCGCGGCAAGATGCTGACCGATGAGGGCCGGGAACTCATCGCGTTTCTCCAGGAAGAGACCGATCGCGGCATCCTCAAGCGTTGAAGTACCAGCCCGCTGATATTTTCTTCATCGCGGGTGAAGCTTCGGGAGACTTGCAAGCCTCGCTTGTAGCGCAGGCGGCCCGAAAGAAACGGCCCGGTCTGCAGATGGCGGCGATTGGCGGCGACCGCCTGCGAGCACTTCCCATGCCGATTGTCTACGACTCGTCGGAGCTTGCGAGTATCGGCCCCATTTCGGTCCTCCCACGCATTCCCATACTGTATGGTATTTTACGCTGGCTCGACGTCATGTTGCGTAAGCGGCCTTCACGGCTCATCGTGCCCGTCGATGCAGGTGCCTTCAACGTGCGGCTCATTACCAGGCTGCGAGCTGCTGGTTACCGCGCGCCCATTCTGTACTACTTTCCACCCGGTGCTTGGCTCGACAACGCAAATCAGGCTCGCGCAGTTGCGAGCGCTGCGCTCGCACTCACGCCATTCGAACACCAGCGTGATTTTTACCGGACGCTCGGCCTGCCCGTGGAGTTTTTTGGTCATCCCCTCGTATCGGTCATCGCGTCACGTCCACCACAAGCACTGCGCCCTACGCCACTCATCGCGGTCCTGCCCGGGAGCCGGCGCGAGGAGACGGCTCGTCATCTTCCTATTTTGGCGCAGGCAGCTCGCGATCTCGGAAGACACCTCGCGACAACCTTTGTTGCCGTCGCCGCCTCCGAGAGGCGCGAGCAGCAGATCCGTTTGCTGTGGGCTCGAGCGGGTGGGCCTGGCGATATGAAGATTAGCCGCGAAGATACGAGCACGGTTGTGCGGCGTGCGGATCTCGCGTGGGTCGCTTCAGGCACGGCCGTGCTCGAAACCGCTTTGGTGGGCGTGCCGCAAGTGGTCTTTTACGTCGTGTCTCCCGCGCAGGCTCGTGTTGCGCTACGCCGTCTTCCCAAAGCACTGCTCTCGAGCATTGCGCTACCGAATCTCGTTATGCAAAGGCCTGTTGTGCCTGAGCTTCTGCAAGATGCTTTCACGCCGGCGCGTCTTATCGAGCAGACGCTGCGGCTACTCGACCAAGACGCCGAACGCGAGCGCATGCGTGCAGATTATGAAGAACTTCGCGCAGCTCTCGGGCCACCGGATTCTCTCGATCGTATCGCGGCATTTATTGTCGAGCAGTTGGAGGCAAGCTAAAGCCCGTGAACGGTCCTGGGCGTATCGTCATCTATCACACCTCTGACATTCACGCGCGCATGGGATTCGGCAATCGCCTCGCATCCATGGTGGAGCCAGGCGCGCTCCTCGTGGATAGCGGTGACGCACTTGCCGGGTCATCGGTGTTCTACGTCGCGGATGAAAAAGTCGTTGGAGAACTCAACCGCGCACCGTATGCCGCCATGGCCGTCGGTAACCGCGAGTTCCATTACCTGCACCGTCTCTTCTTGGCGCGGGCACGCATGTTGCGAGCACCACTGGTGTGCTCGAATCTCATCGATCTGCGAGAGCGCGAACCAGTCTATCAACGCGAGCTCATGGTACAAGCTGGCAGCACGCCTGTGCGGATTCTCTCGCTGCTCGTGCCGCAGTATCGTACCGGTTCCGGATGGGAAAGAATCTTTGGATGGCGTTTTCTTTCGCCCGATGCAGCGCTCACGGATATGGTCGGAGGGACGAAGGGATCTAAAGATCCCATAAACGGATCTAAAGATCCGTTGCTTCACTTGCCAACCATCGTGCTTTCCCATCTCGGACTCGCGGCGGACAGGCAAGTTGCGGCGCGTTGGCCGGGCATTTCGGCGATTCTCGGCGGTCACACGCACGAAGCGCTTTCGCGGCCCGAGATCGTCAACGATATTCCCATCGCACACCCCGGTGCTTACGCGTCGTGTGTCGGCAGGCTCGAGCTCTCGGTTGAGAACGGCACGACGCGCATGACGACCTACAAGCTACTGCCCCTCTCATGAAATCTGCAGACATTCTGCTTGTGAGCAACGGTTTCGGCGAGATGGCGATCGCGACGTACATCGCACGCGCGATTCGCGCTCAAGCCGCAAGCGCGAAGATCGAACACTTTCCGCTCGTCGGCTGCGCGCCGAAAGATGCATGGCCTCCTGGCGTGGGCCCGCAAAAGGAAATGCCGTCGGGTGGGCTGATCGCCTACTGGAACGCACGCAACCTCGCGGCCGATCTTAGCGCCGGCCTTGGCGGGTTGACGCTGCGCCAGTATAGTTTTCTTACCCGTCAGCGCGCGCGCGATGTGATCGTTGCAGTTGGCGACGTCTACTGCCTGGCGTTGTCCCTGATTGCGGCGCGGCGCCCAACGGTATTCGTTGCGACCGCGAAATCTGACTACGTCGCGCCACATTCGAGCGTCGAACGAGCGATTGCGCGCAGCGCTGCGACAACGTTCGCACGCGATGACGCAACCGCGGCGTCGTTGCGAGCGGGGGGAGTTCGGGCCGTGTACGCCGGCAACATTATGATGGATGGCGTCGAACGCACTGGTCTCGATCTTGGCGTCAGGCCAGACGCGCTCGTCATTGCGGTGTTGCCCGGGAGCCGCGCGGACGCCTCGTCCGCGGCGGCCGCGCACGTGGAACGCCTCATTGCTATAGCTGAGATCATGAGAGGTCGCGGCCGACCCGTGCAAGCCCTCGTATCCATTGCCCCGAGCGTCGATCCGGCTGTGGTGCGCGAAGAAATCAGCCACGTTGGCGTCGACATGACGCCGCCTAGGTTGGGTGAAGGCATCGTCGCATCAGGAGATCGTGAGAATCTCAAGGTGGCGCTCGTCCGCGGCGCATTCGGCGATATGATTGCAGCCGCCGACATCGTGCTCGGCCAAGCTGGTACGGCGAACGAACAAGCCGCCGGCTGCGGCAAACCTGTCGTCGCCGCCGCGCAGCCGGGGGAGGCTCCTGAAAAGATGCAGTGGTACCGGATGCGTCAGAAGCGACTGCTCGGGGATGCACTGCTCGTGCTTCCAGCGCAGCCGCAGCAGTTCGCGCTGGAACTTGTACGTCTTATCGACGACCCCAAACGTATCCGTCACATGGCAGATACCGGTCGCGAACGCATGGGGCGGGCGGGGGGAGCGCAAGCAGTCGCGACAGCGGTTCTCTCGATCGCCGCCGCGGAGGCGCGCTCGTGAACAGCGCGACGCGCGCTTCAGCTTCGGACATCTCTTTGTATATGGTCGCCGCAGCGCCGATACTGTGCGCTATCTTCGGTCCGCTGCTTCCGCTTCTGATTGTCTTGGCGGGCACACTTCCGCCGAGCGCGCCTCGCGTCAGCGTGCCGCTCGCCGCGGCGATAGCCGGGATAAGCGCGGCTGCTCTCATCCTGTCGCTCGCCGGCCTCGCAACACGCAGAATACACAGCTTCCCCCGCGCGATGTGGGCGCCGCTCGCAGGTCTTGTGGGTTCCCAGCTTCTTGCGCTTGCATTCGCGGTTGACCCACGCGCGGGATTCTTCAGCGTTGTCTGCACGCTCGCCGGCAGCCTCGTGTTGGTTGCGTCCGTTGAGGCGTTGACGGACGTGCGGGTGCGCCGCACGTTTCTCACGTGCTACTTCATTTCTGCCCTTGCAGCGACGTGCTTTGCGCTCGTCCTTTCGATCATGCGAGTTCCACCCGCGATGTTTGCCTACGAACACGGACGAGCGTCGGGCACATTTTTGCAGCCGAACGAATTCGCCGGCTATTTGCTCTTCGTGATTCCGCTCGGGCTGGCGCAAATCGCCGCACCGCGCTGGCTGCGATGGATCGGGCTCACCTCGGCTGCAGCCGGGGTCGCCGGGCTATTGTTTTCTGTGTCGCGGGCCGCGATCATCAGCCTTGCACTCGGGATCGTGATGTTCGTGCGCCGGTTCGGCAGACGCGCCGTTCTCGGATACGCGCTGACCGCTGCGATTGCATTCGTTATCATGGCAATCGTCTTTCGCAACGTTGCCCACGATCCCAGCGAAAACGCATCGCGTATCGCCGTCTGGGCGGGATCGCTTCGGCTCGTCCAGCGCTTTGCGCTCACAGGCGTCGGCCCGCTGGGTTTTCATCTTGCCTATCCTGAATTCAAGCTGCCATCCACGAGCGTCAACGAGCTCCATGCTCACGATCTGCCCTTACACATTCTTATCGAAGACGGCATCATTGGACTCGCTGCCCTCGTGTGGTTTGTGGTCGCGTCAATTCGCCAAGCAGCGCGCACGGGCGCTACAATTCCACCCAACGATCGCGAACGAGTGTTGCTCTTCTCAGCGCTCGGCGCGGGATTTCTCGCCTCCGGGCTGCAAAATCTGGTTGACGTCGTGACGACATTTTTGCTCATTGTCGCGTGGCCGATGCTCGGGCTACTGTTCTCTCTCGGTGCGCGAAACGAGACGACGCGATGAGCGGCCGCGTGGCGTGTGTTCTCAGCATCGCGCTGGCAGTCGTCAGCAGCTCCTGCGGCAGAACGTCTGGGCCGGCGGACGTTGCAAGTCCCTCGGCATCGTCAAAGGCGCGCGGGCCCGTATACCACATCAGCGCGCATGGTACGAACGGGCGCCCGGTGACGATCACCAACATCGTTTCAGGCGTACCCGAGTACACGCTCGAGGCGGCGACTGTGATCTACGCGACGGATCTGGCCAAAGCGAGGTTCACCGACACGACGCTCCACTTCTATAAAGGAAGAAAACCGAGGCTGACGGTAACCGCACCAACGGCGGTTGTGAATGAAATAAGCCATGACGTCGCGCTGTCGGGAGGGGTGCACGCGATCACAGCAGCAGGCGTCACGCTCTCGTCGGACGAGATGAACTACAGCGAAAAGACGAGGCTTTTGACCGCGGTCGGCCACGTTGTTGCCGTTGAGCCGGGAGGGAACATGCTGACGGGCGGTCGAGCAATTGCAGATCTCGATCTGCAGCAGATTCATCTCTTCGCACAAAGCCCTGTGGCGGCCACGGCGGCCTCAGCCGCACCGCCGAGCGCGACACCGTGATCGATACTTCGCAGCCTCAAACGATCGACGTCCGTTCGTTGACCAAGTCGTATGGATCGCGCAAGGTCGTCGACAACGTGAGTCTCGTCGTTCGCGCGGGAGAAGTCGTTGGCTTGCTCGGCCCGAACGGTGCGGGCAAAACGACAACGTTCTATATGGTCGTCGGTCTCGTGCGGCCAAATGGCGGCGCCGTCGTGTTAACCTCTCCAGACGGCACGTCAATCGACATCACGCATCAACCGATTCACGTGCGAGCACACGAAGGGCTCGGATATCTTGCGCAGGAGACATCCGTGTTCCGCCGGCTCTCCGTTGCCGATAACATACGGCTTATCTGGGAACAACGAGGCGTGGATCCGCAGGAGCAAGAGCGGCGCTTGCCACTCTTGCTGGAGGAATTCGGTCTGGATGCGCTCGCAACGGCAACAGCCGAGACGCTTTCCGGCGGCGAACGCCGCCGTGTTGAAATCGCTCGCGCGATTGCAACCGATCCGGCGTTTTTGCTGCTCGACGAGCCGTTCACCGGCATCGACCCTATCGCCGTGGCCGACATTCAGGAAATTATCCGGCTCTTGCGCGCGAAGGGCCTGGGCGTTCTCATTACCGATCATGCCGTGCGCGAAACGCTCGCAATCGTCGATCGCGCGTACATACTGAATCGCGGGCGCATTGAAGTATCGGGCACCGCGTCGGAAGTTGCTGAGTCGCCGGTCGCGCGCCAGTTTTATTTGGGTGAAAGTTTCCGGCTGTGAAGATTCTCGACCGCTACATGGTGACGGCCCTCGGCGGTCCATTTCTTTTCGGCCTCGCGGCCTTCACGTTGCTGTTCGTCGCCGGCGAGCTGCTCAATATCGCCCGGCTCGTCTCTGAAGAACATGCCAGTCTCATCGCGGCGGCAAAATACTTTATCTACACGCTGCCGGGGACACTCGTCCTGACGTTCCCCATGTCGATGTTGCTCGCCGTGCTGCTTGCGATGAGCCGGCTCTCAGGCGATTCTGAGATAACGGCCATGCGTGCGGGCGGCATCAGTCTCTACCGCATCGCCGCCCCGATGATCGCCGTCGGCATCGCCGCGTCACTTGTTGGCCTCTGGTTTCAAGAACTTATCGTGCCAGCCGCGAGTATGAAAGCTGAGGACATACTGCGCAGCGAGATCCAGTCGGGCGGTACGGAGATCCTCTCAAACCAAATCGTTAACACTATCCTTCCCAATGGAGACCGGCAATTGACCTTGGCTCAGGGCTTCGATCCGAAGAAGGACGAATTGCAAAATACCACAATCGAGGTCTTGCGTGGCTCAACTGTGATGTCGCTCCTCTTTGCTCCGCGCGGCGCCTATCATGGCAACTCCTGGAAGTTCTTCGATGCAACGGAGTTCGTGCTCACGCCATGTTGCGAGCGAGTCGACAATCCCGAGCTCGCAATTGATATTGGCGCGGACCCTACCCAGCTCGTAGAGAGGATTCGACAGCCGGAGGATATGAGCCGTGCCCAGATCAGCGAGCTGCTTCGCAGCGGCGTCAAGACGACCGACACAAATCGATATGCGCGCCTGCTCGTGACATACCACAGCAAGCTTGCGCGACCGTGGGCGAGTCTTGTTTTCGCACTGCTTGCGATTCCACTTGGAATCCGGCCACAACGGTCGTCGTCGGGCGCCGGATTCGGCATCAGCATCGCCATCGTGTTTGCCTTCTACGTCGTGACGACGATCTGCCTGGCGGTCGGACAATCGTATCCGTCGACGAGTCTCGCGATGGCGTGGCTGCCAAATATCGTTTTCTCGCTGACGGGAGTTTGGATGCTGCACCAGGCAGCGAGCGTATGACAGTGGTGGCGCTCGCGACAGTGGATCTCCGCGGCATCATCACGATCGCCATTATGGTGGTGGTCGCGGGCGCGATCGCGTATATCGGCGATCGCGTTGGTCACCTGGTTGGCCGCCGGCGCATGACCCTCTTTGGGTTACGCCCGCGATATACGAGCACAATCTTCGCAGTGGGTTTCGGCATGCTCATTGCGCTTTTGGTTATTGGTCTTGTGGCCCTCGTGTCGCAGGAAGCGCGCCAGGCGCTGTTTTCCATTAACAGACTGAACGAGCAGATCAAAACACTCACCGACGAACGAGATAACCTTTTGCAAGATCCCGTCGTGCTGCGCGCCGGCGAACCGCTCACGCCGGCCTTTCTCGTACGCTCCACAGATTCGGAAACAGAAATCGAAAACCGGCTCGCGCTCCTGTTCGAGGGCGTGGCCAACCTATCGCACAACTATCCGGTGCTGCCATATCGAACGAGCGTGAAGAGCGCAGATGCTCAAGCGAAGATCGAACAAACGGCGAAATACATCAAATCACTCGAGCCGGCGTCTGCCATCGTCGTACCGGTCGCAGGAGAAAACATCTTCCGCGGTGGGCCATGGAAGTTTTCGTTGAACGTGTACAAAAACGCGCTCATCTACCGCAAGGGTGAAATTATCGCCTCGGTCATGGTGAGCAATGGAAAAGACATCAGCGGCGATCAGGCGGCGCTCATCAGTCTCAACAGTGCGATCAGCCGCAGCGCAGTCGATCACGGTATGCCGCCGATGCTCGCTGACAATCCGACCACGCGGCCTGAAGTGTTCAACCGCGCTGTCGAACGCTTGACGGCAACGAGTGGTCCGGCCATCGTCAAAGCGGTGGCAGCGAACGACATCTACGCAGAAGGCCCGTTGAACGCGGAGCTCATTGTGTCACCGAGGTAACGCTCATAGCAAACGAGGAGAGCCGGCGCTATGTCGGCATTGATCCTGGTCTTGTGAAATGCGGGTACGCGGTCGTCTTTCCTCACGGAGAACCGGCAGTGCTTGAGATCGTTCCGGCTGAGCGGCTCGTCGCGCGCATTGAAACAGACGTGCTTGCCGGTGTGGCCATGGTATGCGTCGGCAACGCGACGAAATCGGGAACGGTTGTCGAGTCGCTGCGCCAGGCGTGGCCGGAGCTCCCCATAACGCTCGTCGACGAGCGAAACACGAGCCTCGAAGCTCGCCGTCGGTATTATGAAGATCACCCGCCGCGTGGGCTCCTGCGCTTTGTTCCGCGCGGCCTGCTCGTGCCAAAGGCACAGCTGGACGGTTACGCGGCCCTCCTGATCGTGGAGCGCTACCTATCGAGCCTCCACGTTGGGAGCAATCCCGGCGCGGCGTAGCTGAAAGCCCCGTATTTAGGAGAGGAAAGCTCACCGCGGGCTGCCGAAAACTGTTGTAGGTGTCCGCACAACGGAACGCGGGGGCGGGAAAACTGGACTCTCGCGCACTGTATGGAACGCCTGGTTCGGGTATCATACTACATGGAGGGGTTTTCTTGAAACGGAGCGTCTACGTAGCGGTGTGCGCGCTGCTCATCGTGGTGTCGCTATCGTTCGCGTCGCCTGCCGGCGCGGCTCCGCCGCAACTCGACCAAACCGCGAGCAGCTCCTCAAGCCTCACAGTTGGGCGTATTTTCGATACGTCCGCTCGGGGCAATTTCATCAGTTTTTCTGACGCCACTAATCGCGCAGGATCCGCGAGCACCCCGATCACCGGCTTCGCATTCGAGTTACCGCTCAGCGAACGCACGGGTTGGCCCGTCACGAAGATTTTCGCCGAGTCCGCAGACAGCTCGCGCGGGATTGACGCCTCGCATCTTGCGACGACCGCTAGCGCGCAGGCAGCCGGTATGCAGTTCGACCTTTTGGGCGGCGCTGAGGCGACCGTTTCATGGCAGAGCACCGGTGCGAGTTTCGGCGGCGGTCCGTTCATCGCAAATCCGAGCCAGCAACCTGCCGTCTTTGCGTTTTACAATTTTCCGCAAGCGAACGAGCGAATCGGTTTGGGCCAGGCATTCGGCTTGCGTTCGCCCGATGCAGCATTCGCCGCGAGTTTGAATGCACCGCCGGCCGTGAGCAACACCACGGCGACCTCGCTTGCATCACCGCTGATTAGCTCGCTGAGCGCGCAGGGGCCGTTCTGGTTCAGTGCATATTCGCCGGCAACGCAGGGCTCGTCGCTGAGTTTGACGATCCCGTTCAGACTCGCGAGGATTCCTGTGAAAGTGCGCGTGGGCGAACAGGCGATTTCCAGCGTTCCAACGAGCTCGCTTGCAACGCAGATACTCGGTCCGGCATTTGCAGTATCCGCAGCGGATAACTACAGAACGTTGAGTGGAGGCGTGACCCTCGCGCTGCCGCTGCTCAGCCGCCGTGCGACCGTGAGCCTCGACGGCTGGTACGAAACGATGCAGCACAACGACAAGATGCCGTTCAACCTTGTCCCCTACGCCGCGCAATCGGCTGCGACAGCGGGCCTGGGAGCAACACCCGGCACTGTCGTCTACTCTCCAAACACTGATGTCCAACAGTATGTGGGCGCTGCGTCCGTTGCACTACCGGTCACGTCGCGCTTGACCGTCAACGGCAGTTTTTCTGCGCAAGTTGCGGGAACCGTCGCCCTCGACACGTTGACGCAGAGCCTGACCCAGCATAAGACCGCCTATGGCGGTGGCGTGGGGTATAATTTCCCGAAGACAAACTCGTCAATCGATTTGTTCTTCAACAAGAACGTCTATACGAACGACAACGTTCCCAACTACAACTTTACCGAGAATCGCCAGAACCTCTACTTTAGCGTCAAGTTCTAACGCTGACCGCTCGCGCACGGGTCCCCTACCCGGTCGTTGTTGCCCTTGCGGCGCTGTTGGTGTACGGCACTATGGTCGCGCTCTGGCGTCCTTTTACCGCATGGTGGGGCGACACGGCGGGTAACCGCGCGCTCCTACGCGGTGAACGCGCTCCTGCGCTCGCGTGGTTCGATTGGGCGCTGACGCGTGAGCCCAATTGGGCTTTGCTGCATGAGGACCGTGGCCGAGCGCTTTTGGATAGTGACCCGCGCGATGCGTTACGCGAGTTCGATCGCGCTGCATGCGGTGCGCCGTGCTTGGCGGAAGCCGGCGATGCTCTAGCACGATTGGGCAAACCGGACGAGGCGATCGATCGCTACATCAGCGCAAAAGCGGTGAGCAGAGTGTCGGATATTGCGTTGTCGCTTGCGGATCGAGGGGAATACGATGCCGCGGCCGCGCTCGTGTCGGAGCTCATCCGCAGGCTGCGCGATAATTTTCTGGAGCGTGCGGATTTGGCGAGCGCCTACGCGACGCTTGGCAAGGTCGAGCTTGCGGCGGCAACTGCGCAACCAGAAAAGGCACGCTCGTTGCGCCGGACGGCTATCGCCGCGTACACATCCGCCTCTCGATTGGCCCCGTATAACGAAGGCTACTTGCTCTCGTATGCATTT
>DASZFB010000067.1:0-2014 GCA_035940275.1 Candidatus Eremiobacteraceae bacterium
CACCATCTTTTTTGAATCGTGGAGGCAGCTTCGCAAGTTTCTCGAGCGACGTGTCCGGCCGGGGTCCTTCGTCTGCGTCAACGACGACGGTGCCCTTGCGACCCGTGACTTCCACGGGCGCGATTTCCTCCGAATAATAGCCGTCCTTGGCCGAGCGCAGCGCGTTGTGCTGCGAACGCAGGGCGAATTCGTCGGATGCCTCACGCGAAATCTCGTACTGCCGGGCGAGGTTCTCTGCGGTAATCGCCATCGGCATGTTGTTGTAGCTGTCGGTGAGGCCTTCCCAGAGCGAATCTTCGAGTTTGCTTTGCCCAAGTGCAAGGCCGTAGCGTGCACCACGAATGACGTGCGGCGCTTGGCTCATGTTTTCCATGCCGCCGGCGAGCACGTAGGTTGCTTGCCCGAGCAAAATTTGCTCGGCGCCGCTGATGATCGCTTGCAGGCCCGAACCACACAAGCGGTTGAGGGTGAGCGCGGGAGTTTCGATTCGACATCCGGTCTTGAGGCCAACGTGGCGCGCGCCGTAGATGGCGTCGGCGCTCGTCTGCATGACGTTGCCGAAAATGACTTGGTCGATCTTGCCCGCATCAACGCGGCTACGCTTGAGAGCAGCTTTTCCTGCAACCACGCCGAGATCGATCGCCGTCATGTCGCGCAGCGCACCGCCGAAGTTGCCGAACGGCGTGCGAGCACCGTTGACGATGACGACGGACTTACCATTACGAGTCATGGTGTTCCCTACTTTGCAACGAGCTGGTTGCGCAACTCTGCGGCAACCATGTCGCCGATTTCGGAGGTCTTAAGACCACTCGACGCGTCAAGCGACGAAATACGTTTGCTCGAAAGCAGACCTGCAATGGAAGACTCGATTGCCTGTGCCGCTTTCGCTTCACCGAGATATTCAAGCATCATCCCGACCGCTGCGATGGCGGCAATCGGGCTGACCGCGTTCTTTCCTTTATACTTGGGTGCAGAGCCGTGGATCGGCTCGAAGAGCGAGACGTGACCGGGATTGATGTTCCCTGATGCTGCAACTCCCATACCGCCTTGCACCATCGCCCCCAAGTCGGTCAGAATGTCGCCAAAAAGATTCGAGGTGACGATGACATCGAACGTCTCGGGATTCTTCACCATCCACATACACGCCGCATCAACGTAGGCGAAATCGAAGCTAATACCCGGAAAGTCCGGCGCAACTTCTTCTATCGTGCGCCGCCACAACTGCTGAACCTCAATGGCGTTTGCCTTGTCGACGAGCGTCAGCTTCTTGCGCTTGTTGCGCTTGCTTGCGAGCTCGAAGGCGTACCGCACGGCGCGCTCGCAGCCCTTGCGCGTGAAAATCTGGTTCGCGATGACGACTTCATCCGGCGTGCCGCGTTTGAAATAACCGCCAATTCCGGTGTAGAGGTCTTCAGTGTTCTCGCGCACGACCACCATGTCGACGTCCGCCGGCGTTTTGCCCTTGATCGGGCACAAGTATTCGGCATAGAGTTTAATCGGACGCAAATTGATGTAGAGATCGAGTCCGAAGCGGATCGCGGCAATGATCCCGCGCTCAACAAGGCCTGGCGGGAGCCGCGGATCGCCAATCGCACCCAGCAGAATTGCATCGTACTCACGGAAACGGTCCAGCTGCCCTGGCGGCATGAACTCGTTCGTCGCGAGGTAGTGATCGGACCCAAACGGGAACTCACGCGTCTCGTATGCGAAACCGAACAGTTTGGATGCAGCGGAAAGCGCTTTGAGTCCCTCGGCCGTCACTTCCGGTCCGACACCGTCGCCCGGGATGACGGCGATGCGATGCGTTGTGGACAAGGTTATGTTTTCTGCGCCGCTTTTTCTTGCAGCCGCTTCTCCACGTACTTGAGCAAGCCGCCGCCCGCGATGAGGTCCTGCATGAACTTGGGAAATTGCGTTGCTTTGAATTCCTTGCCGCTCGTTTCGTTACGGATGACGCCGTTGTCGGCATCAACGGTGATCGTGTCGCCGTCGTTAATGCCGTCGACGCCATCGG
>DASZFB010000068.1:0-3745 GCA_035940275.1 Candidatus Eremiobacteraceae bacterium
GCTCACGCAATTGCGTAGCGCGAGCGTCGACGTCCGCACACTACCGTCCGGATACATGCACGAGAAATATATTGACGCCGGTGACGAGATTTATGTTGGCTCCGCCAATCTCACGCGCAACGGATTAGATGAGGCGCGCGAGATCGGCGTGGTTGCGCCCGCTGCGGCATTCGCAACTGGCGCAGACGCTCTACGAGCTGACTTCGACGCTATGTGGTCCCGCGCCGTCGCCGCCCGGTGAGTCGATTGACCGATACATCTACCGTTTGAGTCGGGGAAATAAGCGTCGAGCGTTTGCGGTTGTCGCTTGTGCGATCACTTCGGGAGTGGTGCCGCGTAGTGCTGCGACTGCGTTGCATGTCAGCTGAATATATGCAGGTTCGTTTCGCTTCCCACGATATGGCGTCGGCGTCATGTAGGGGCAATCGGTTTCCAACACGAGATGCTCGAGCGGAAGCCTTTCAACGGCGTCGTGCAGATCAGTCGCCTTCTTGAAGGTCACAGCTCCGCCGATCCCGAGAAAGACGTCGTACTCGTCGATGAGTTGCTTGCCAATATCGTACGATGCGGTGAAGCAATGGACGACAGCCTGCGTGCCACGCTTCCGGTGCGCGGCCAACATTTCCATCACATCGTCATACGCCTCGCGGCAGTGAATGATTGCGGGAAGATCTCGTTCCCCAGCCCATTCGAGCTGACGCGCAAAGACCTCGCGCTGCCGGTCGCGCGGAGAGAAGTCGTAGTGATAATCAAGCCCCATCTCGCCGGCAGCGACGACACGCGAGTCATCGAGCAGTGGTCGGAGCCAGCTCAGATCCCCAGCGTCCTTTGCTAAGTGAGGGTGCACGCCGACCGCCGGCGCGACGCTCGTAAAACGCGACGCGATGTCGAGTGCCGCGCGGCTGGTCGCTTCGTCTTGCCCCGCTGATACGATCGTCCGAACGCCTGCATCCGTCGCGCGCGTTATGGTTTGCTCCAGATCGGACGCGTATTCGGGCCCGTCCAAGTGGGCGTGCGTGTCGACCAGCGTCGCGCTCACGAAGGCCCGGCTTCAATCTCGATTCGTGGGAAGAGCTGCGGCGGCACGCTCGTTTGTGTGCCCTCTTTGAGCAATCCCCAACGCAGCGCTTTCTCCCAGGTTTCGCCGCCCGGCGTTCCGGTTTGGCCCAGCGCATCCCACACCGCTTCGCCCGTTGCGGGCATAAATGGGTAGATGAGCGCCGCGATCCAGCGAACACCCTCGCACAGGTTGTAGAGCGTCTCGTCGAGCAGCGCGTCGTCGCTGGCTTTTGCGAGCACCCACGGCTTGCTTTGTTCAACGTACAGATTGAGAGAAGTCACGCGATCCCAGATGGCGTTCAGGGCTCCGCGAAAGTCGAGGTCATCGAGTGCGGTTCGCACGGACTGCACCGAATTTTCGAACTCAACATTGAGCTCATCGCCGGACGTTGCGGCCGGCACCTTACCCTTGCGATATCGCGCGAGCATGGAGAGCACACGCTGCACGAGGTTGCCAAAATCGTTGGCGAGCTCGGCGTTGTAGCGGCGAATGAACGACTCTTCGCTAAAGCTAAAATCAACACCGAACGGCGCTTGTGCGAACAGCACGTAGCGAACGCCATCGACCGTGAAGCGCTCGATGAGCTCCGTTGGCCGGACGATGTTGCCCACACTCTTACTCATCTTGTGGCCTTCCATCGTGATCCAACCGTTGGCAAATACCAGCTTGGGCAGCGGCAAGTCAAGCGCGATCAGAATCGCGGGCCAAATGATCGTATGAAAGCGCAGAATCTCCTTGCCGATGAGTTGGACATCGGCTGGCCAGAGTCGCTCGAACCGCTTCATGTCGTGCGGGTAGCCGGCCGCGGTGATGTAGTTACAGATAGCGTCGAACCACACATAGATGGTTTTTGATTCGCCCGGAATCGGGATGCCCCACGTGACCGCTGCTCTCGAAACGCACAGATCCTCGAGGCCACCGCGCAACAGCGAGCTCATCTCATTCCATGCGCTCTGCGGGCGAACCCAATCTGGGAACGTGTTGAAATGATCGACGAGCACATCGCGATATCTCGACAACTTGAAGAACCACGCGTCTTCTGAAACCCACTCAACCTCACGCCCGCATTCCGGATTAGGACAACGCCCGTTGACGAGCTTAGATTCCGGCCAGAACGTCTCGTCATTACGACAATACCAGCCTTCGTATTTGCCGGGGACGATGTCGCCTTGGTCGCGCAGTTTGAGGAAAATTTTCTGAACTGCCGCTTCGTGGTCGGGATCGGTCGTGCGAATGAATTGATCGAATGAGATGTTGAGTTCTTGCCAGGTGCTCTTCCAGCGTCCAACGATCTCATCGACAAACTGCTTTGGCGCCTTGCCTGCCGCCTCTGCTGCGTCTGCCACCTTGGGCCCGTGCTCGTCCGTGCCGGTCAAAAAATGTGCCTGCCCGTTGCCGGTCACGCGGTGATATCGCGCCACGATGTCGGCCGCGATCGTGCTGTACGCGTGCCCAATGTGCGGCGTGCTATTCGTATAGTACAGCGGTGTTGTCAGATAAAAAGTGTCTTTGGCCATGTAGCTGTTGATTTTTCAGACGTCGGTGAAAGAAGCCTGCTATGCGGCAACGCTAGCCGCGACGAACTTTGAGTGCCAATCGATACAGCTCGTTCTTCGAGAGACCGGTGACGAGACGCATAGCCTCACTTGCATCTTTCGCGCTTACTCCGCGCTTGCGCAGGAATGCAATCGCCTTTTCGACTTCGATGCCCGCTGCAGGACGCTGCGCCCGGCTCCCCTCCAACACAATCGTGAACTCTCCTCGTGGCGCAGATATCTCGCGCAACAGCTCGTCGGGTGTGCCACAGATCTGCTGCTCAAACTTCTTGGTATACTCTCGTACGACAAAGAGGCGTCTGTGTGGCAGCGCTTGACTGACGTCGCGAAGCAGCTCGGCTACACGGGTTGGCGCTTCAAACCACACGACCGCGCTGCGCTCGTGCTCGAGTCCCGCGAGATACGCTTTCCGCTCGCCGGCCTTGCGCGGTGGAAACCCGTCGAAGCGAAACGAGCTAACATCAAATCCTGAGAGAACGAGTGCAGGCGGAACTGCGCTCGGCCCCGGCAGCACCTCAATAGCCGCGCCGCACTCGCGCGCCGTGCGCACAAGCTCTGTCCCCGGATCGGAAATCCCAGGCATGCCGGCGTCGCTCACCATTGCAACGGTCTTGCCTTCGAGCAACAGCGTTCGCAGATCGCGGAGCCGCTTCTCGTGCGCGCCTTCAGGAAATGACCGCAGCGGCGTGCCGATATCGAAGTGTCGGAGGAGGTTCTTTGTGACGCGCGTGTCTTCTGCAAAGATAACGTCGCTTTCGCGTAATGCGCGCAAAACGCGAAGCGTGATATCTTCAAGGTTGCCGAGCGGCGTCGGACAGACCACGAGCTTGCCAGCCGCGGCCACGATCTACGGCTTTTGGTTGATCATCAGATGCGCATACGGCGTGTTGGCCCACATGATCCATGTGCCGCTGCTGCTTTCGTTCGAGGAGAGCCCTGACGACTTCGGGTCGTACGGCCACATGATCATCCAGTGCGGCGGCTCGTGAATTGGCGCGCCCTTCGTCGCCCACGGATCCGATGCGCTCCAATCGGTGCCTCCGGCAAGCATGTACACTATGCCCGGCTTGCCGTTGGTAGGCTTGGGATGGTGCGCCCCATAATCGCCCGCCCACGTCATCGACTCTTT
>DASZFB010000069.1:0-7545 GCA_035940275.1 Candidatus Eremiobacteraceae bacterium
CGTACGCGCAGCCGCGAAACGTTCGCGTGGCGATGCCTCAGCTGTTGCACAAACGACGGTTGTATAGTCCCAGCTTTCGCTTGCGCGAAGCGCCGCTACCGTTTCCATCGCTTCCCTCGCGCGTTCGCCGATTAGCGCGACGACGTGGGCGTTGAGTCGCGAGCGCCGTGCAATCTGCCGCAATAATGTTGACTTCCCAACGCCTGCGCCGGAGAATAGCGCGATGCGCTGTCCAATGCCGATCGTGCACAGTGCGTCGATCGCCGCAATCCCAGTCGCCAGAGAACCCTTGACCGGACGACGCTCGTCCAGCGACAGATGTTGCAGCGCCGGCGCCCTCACGGCGCACTGCTTTCCCTCTGCACTGCGGCCCCACGCATCGACACACCGCCCAAGCATACTCGCGCCACAATAGGCGCCGAGAACGGCGCGCCTTGAAAACGCACGCGCACCGACGGTCGGCGGCGGCTTACAATTGAGCGCCGTGCAGACCGCGTCGTCGCCGTTGACGCTGCGCACTTCGGCGCAGGCTCGCTGGCCGTTTGCATCCACCTCAATAATGTTGCCGGCCGATACGCCGCGCATTCGAACGGTCAGCGAGTCAGCGCTACAACCAGTTACCCAGCCCGCTCGCACCCAACCGTCGCTGTATCGGTACGAGAGCGGGAGCGGATCCGCGACGAAAGATTTCATACTTCTGCGGCGGCGCTCACCAGCAACTCCGCTCGCGAATCCACGTCCGCCCCGAGGTTGACGCCGTCGCATTCGACCACGACCTCGCCTGGCGAGAGGCAATCATCCCCGACGCGATCGTATTGCGGCGTTGCAATGGCTCCCACCGATGCGGGGTGCACGCGGATGCGCGCGGTCAGCGGGTGCCCGGCCGCGGCAATGGCATCGTCAACAAAAGCGGCGATGACGCGGGGATGGAGCATGACCGCATGCCGCAGCGCTTTTCCACAGGCCACCGCAGCGAGACGCACGGCTTCGTTGCGGATTTCAAGAGCGTGATCGCACTCGTGCCGTACTGTGTTGGTTGTTGTGGTTGATGTTTCAGCGTGAACTTGAACCTCGGGAGACGGCGTAACGTCTGTAGTGAGCGAGGCCGATGTTGGCGCGTCGGCCCTCAGCGTGGGTTCGTCAGCCGCCCGTACAGGTTCTTCGGTCGGAGATTGTGCATCCTTATCGATCAACGTCGATGACCGAGATACGTTGTCTGCGTGGATCGCTTGTGCCAGCTGACGTGGAACAAAGGGCACGAAGTCCTCGTCAGCTATGCGCACGGCCGTTGAGGTGTTTTAGAATGCGCTCGCGTTGATCGATGGGATATTCGCGCAGAACGTCATCGCGCAAGCGTGCAGGCATGGAACTTAGCACATACGCTGCGGTTTGCGGAAGCTCGCGTTGCAGCGTAAAGTGCACGGCCATGGCTGCGCTCGGCTCGGGCTGGCGGCGCGGAGCAACCTGCGGTCTCATCAGAAAGACTCCGAGCGCCGCGACGCCCGCAGCCAGCAACACGGCAACGATGGTTGTGCGGATTCCGAACCGGGAGCTTGGTGCCACGACAGAGTTCGTCGCAACCTGGAATGGGAGCGCCTGAACGACAACCTCGTCACCGTTCGAGAGATCTGCGCCCGCGGCGGCTCGGACCAGATCGGCGACGAGTTTCGATTGGTCGAGTCCAATTTTGTGCGCGTCGAGAAACACAGCAACCGCCACCCGTGCCACCGCATCCGCGTGCGATGCTCGCGTCTCAACAATCGTGTCGTAGGCGTAGCGTTGACGTGATCGCTCTTTGTCGAAGTGCTTGCCGTTTTCAGACCCGTGCTCCAAGCCTCGGTCCGCTTCCAGAACGCCGCGCGGGGTCACGCGCGTGCTCTGCGCGCTGCGCTCTTCATCCAGCGCGCGCACGCTGACGCGAACGATTGCTGCGCCAACGCCAAAGACGGCATCGAGTGCAGACTGGATCGAGTTTTGCAGGCGGGTTTCTCTCGAGGCCGTTTTGTCGGGCGCTGCTTGAGCGCCCGCGGCGACGCCCGAGCCGTCGACAACTACGACGCGATCTGCCACAAGACCAGGATAGCTCGCGGCTATGAACCGCTTGATACCGCTGACGGCTGTCGCGGACAGCTGGGCGCCGGATTGCATGACAAGTTGCACGCTCGCACTGGCTTGAGCTCGCGTGCTGTCAGCGAGCGGGTCGTCGACCGCTGGTGCTATGACGACGGTTGCGTCCGCGACGCCGCTGATGCGTCGCAGACCCGTGACGAGATCACCTTCGATGCCGGCGCGCCGCCGATCATCGACAACTGACTGCGGCAGAAACGCATTCTGCTGCTCCCCTAGCACATCGGAGGTGGTCGGAACATAGCGGTGGGGCAAGCCCGCAAGTGTCAATCGCAAGAGCACGTCACGTCGCCGGGCCGTCGTCACGAATATCTGCGTGTGTTGCGGGTCAGCAACAAACGGCTCATTCCAAATTGTCAACGCGCGCTCCACCTCGACCACTTGGCTCGAGTGCAGCGGAACGCTGAACAGTGATGATTGCGTGCTCAATTTCGAAGTCGCCATTGCGATCAGCACACCGGCTGCCACGACGACCGCCACTGCGATCGCTGACGTCTTTCTTGGCTGCAACCATGCGACACAACGCCGCACGACATGCGGCAATGCCGGCGGAAGATTGGCGAGCACAGCTTAGACCTGTGTTTGCAAGAGCGTGCTGATGGCGCCGCTGACGCGCGACGCGGCGATGGCTGCCACCTCGAGCATGACATCTGCCTTCGCGCGCGCGATTGCTGCGTCCGCAATGTTGCTCTTACCCGCAGCCACTTCGGACGCAAGCGCATTCGCTCGCGATAGCGCGGTTGTCAGCGCGTCGGCTGCCGATCCGAGCGCGTCAGCAAACGTTGCGCCCTGGGGAACACGGATCACGGCGTCGCGCATGGCCGGCATCGCATTGATTGCTTCAATCTGCATGGCGCAGCCTACGCTCGATTGATGTCAGCAGCTTCGAGATCCATCTGCTTTGCTGTCTGGAGCATGCTGACGTCCGCGTCATATGCACGACCGGACGCAACGAGCGCGACCATTTGCGAGATGGGATCGACATCCGGCAGCGCGACGTATCCCTTGTGAGAGCCGCTTTTGGCCGCGTACGGATTGCCCGGATCGAATTTGTATTGTGGCTCGGGTGCTTCTTCGACAATACTCGCGAGTGCAAGGCCGGCTGGCCCGGTAGAATCGGCATCCTCAGCAAGAAACGAATCAGGCACAGACTGCGCCATCGCGTCGCGGAGCACTGGCTCGAATGAAGCGCTGCTCTGCAGAACTGCGGTTTTCGGGCGAAATACGCTGCCGTCGGCGCGCACGACTCCAGCGTTCGCAAGATTTTCGGCGATGACGTCCATCTGGGTTCGCTGCGCCGACATGCCGCTTGCCGCGATCTCATAGATGTCGCTCATATCAGCGGCGCGCCTCTTCGGCAACCGTGCGCAGCTCGCGCAGCATCGCGTGCTCTTGCTCGGCGAGCGCCTTATAGGTGACGGCATTCTTGGCTTGGGCGCCCATAGCAAATTCGAGCACCCCGACAGCGCCGCTTGCCGCGACTTCGCTCAAAACTGCCAAAAAAGGTGTACCGCTGCCGGGGTCGTTCTCAGCCCGCACCACGTCATGCGGCGTAAAACCAGGCATACGCGCGTTTGCAACGTCCTCGGTCAAAACCGCCGACCTCGTACGAGCAAAACGCATCCCTGCTTCGATATAGTCAAATGCTGCGTCGCTCATAGGGCGGGCATCGTAGCTCCCGCATATGACCGTCTTTTGAACGGGATGTGGCCATCGAACACAGAGACGGAAGGCGCTGCCGCCACGCCATTTGATGTTGCGTTCTTTGCGTCCGACATCACAGTTTTGCCGATACCTTATTTGTGACCAGCCGCGAACGTCGAGACGACCCTTGGAACAAAATCGCCTCGCGACTTGACGAGGCGCTGGATGATGCCCGTAGCCTGGGCGAAGAGCGGCCGGCACCAAACACTCGCGGCGTCGAAAAACTTCTCGCACTCCTAGGCGACGCGCGTCGAGACCTCCAGGCTCGCGAACTTGAAGCCCGGGTCGCCGCGGCTCGCGCTCAGCGTCTTGAATCCGATCTCGATCGTCAGCGGCGGCGCGCCGACGTGTTGGTTCGCATCGGTAAAGCGATCAACGCCGTACGCGAACTTCCCGCCCTCTTACAACTTGTCGTGGATCTGGCGGTCGACGCAACCGGTGCCGAGCGCGGGCTCATCGTTATTCGCGATCCAAGTGGCGGCGTGCGGGAATTCAGTGCCGCGTCGAATCTGAACGCCGGCATCTTGCGCCAGCCGGAGTTTGCCGTCAGCCGCTCGATACTCGAGCGCGTTTTCCGCGACGGCCTGCAAGTCAACACAACCGATGCCCAAAACGACCCCGACGTCAATCAGGCCCCGAGCGTCCGGTCCTTGCACATCCGCTCCATCATCTGCGTGCCCATCAAGAGCAAAGACGGAGTCATTGGTATCATCTACGTCGACTCACGGGTCACGACCGACATTTTGCTTGCCCACGATCCGGACTTGCTTGCGACAATCGCAGATCAAGCGGCCGTTGCCATCGACAATGCACGATTATATGAAGATCTCAGCCAGAGCTTCCACGAGCTATCGACGATCAAGTCTCAAAATGACGAGGTCCTTGAGTCGATCGCCTCAGGCGTCATCATTTTTGACGCCCAGGACACCATAACGCAGTTCAATCGTGCGGCCGAGCTGACGTTCGGCCTCTCTGCGTCTACTGTCCAAGGGAGGAGCGCACGGATTCTCGACACGTGGCTTCCCGGCTTTACCGGGCTGCTCGAGCACCATAAAGCGGACCCCGATGCTCATATGCAGGTCGAGATTCCGGGTAACCACTTCGTGCGCGGCCCGTTCCTCCTGCAGATCACGTTCTTCCGCATTCGGGGATCGCTGCTCGGTTCGGACAGCACTGCCGCCGTCATCAACGATTTGACCGAAAGCCGCGCCCTTGTAGCCGAGAACCTCGCGCAGGCCGAAAAGAGCGAGCGCATCGCTCGTTCGTTCGAGCGCTACTTGGCTCCCCACGTTGTGAGCTCTCTCATGAGAAACCCGGAAGAGATCGTGCTCGGTGGGACCCGCCAGACCGCTACCATGCTGTTTGCGGATATTCGCGGCTTTACCGAACTCTCCGAGCGATTGATGCCGGAACAGGTCGTGGAGTTGCTGAACCGTTATCTGGCACCGGTGGTCAACGTCGTGTTCGCGAACGCCGGCTTGCTCGACAAATTCTACGGTGACGGCGTCATGGCGGTCTTCGGCGCACCCCGTCCTAGCGACGATGATGCGCTGCGGGCAGTCCTTACCGCCGGACAGATCCTCGAGCAGGTGCGGGCTCTCAACGAGCAGCCCGGCGTGAGTTGGCCGCTGGCGGTGAGTATTGGCCTCGCAACCGGCGACGTCGTCGCGGGCCACATTGGCTCAGAACGCCGGCTCGAGTACACCGTTATTGGAGACGCAGTCAACTTGGCATCTCGTTTGCAGCAGATCGCGCAGTCGAACCAAATCCTTGTCGATCAGAAGACCTACGAGCGCGTCAAAGGCCGCTTCGCGGCCGAGCGCCGGCTCGCGCGAATCAAAGGTAAGGCAGGCCTCACGCCGGTCTACGTTATCCACGGCTAGCCGTGGCCAAACAGACCGTGGGTAGCAGCCCCTCGAACGTTCCGCAGGCTGCGACGCCGCTTGGCGATTTACGCCGCGACGCCGCCGGCACGCTTGCCACTGCAGCGCTCGGTCTGTTGGGCTGTAACGCCTGCGAAGTCTACATTTATGACGAGAACTCTGACGCGTACCTAAGCGCGGCGAGCGCGACCGACAGTGAGCTCGTCGTTTCTGGAATGGCGCTCCCTGGTCCGGCGATCGCCGGCATCTTTCCGGAAGGCTCCGACGTCCTCGCGATCGATGATGTACGTTCGCTGGGCGAACCGTTGAAAGCGGCGGTCGACAACTTTGCGGCGGCCTCGGCACTCGTACTTCGCGCAAGTATGGCGCAGCGTCCGCTTGGACTCATTATCTGCGCGTATCGCTGGTCGCGGCATCTGTCGGCGGCAGGTGAAAGTACGCCCGCTGCATTCGCGCGCATTGCTTCCTCGGCGCTGGACCTCGCACGACGCAACGAGAATGCGCTCGATCGCGCCGATCGTCTAGCAGCTTTGCTCGATAGCGCTGCGCGTTTCGCTGGCGAGCTCGATCTTGAGCAGCTCTTCGCTGCTATCCACGAAGAAGTATCGCGCCATATGGATGCACCATCGTTCTTTGTTGCGCTTGAGAGCGGCGAGTCGCGCGAACTGCGCACCGAGTACGCCATTGAAGCGGGCGTGCGATTCCACTCTGATGCCTTGCCTGGGCGCGAAGGACTTGCCGCGCAAGTCTATCAGAGCGGCAGGCCGGCGCTTGTCGAGTGGGTGGACATGTACGAAGTGCGTGAGGGCCAGAACCAGGCCGCGGGGTCGGTGCTCATGGTGCCGATGCGTCTCGGTGAGCGCATCATCGGCGTGATGTCCGCGCAATCCAAGCGATCCAATGCATATAGTCAGCACCATGTGGAATTTTTGCTCGAGGTTGCCGAACAGGCTGCAACAGCCATTCAAAACGCCGGCGTTCTGCGCGAGGAGCGACGTCGCATGGCAGAGCTCACGATGCTCCATCGCGTTGCCGTGCTCACGAGTTCAGAGACGCACCTGGATCGAATTATGGCGGCGGTCGTCGTTGAAGCAGCTTCGATCTTTCACGCAGATGCCGTCTCGGTCGCGCTCGAAGACGAGCACGGCGATTACGTACTCGCCGCGACCTTCGGCCTCTCCGAAGAGTACCGCAAGAAACGCCGCCTCTCGGGTACGATGCTGCGCGCTCTCTATGGCGATCCGCCAAAAGAGCGCTTCATTGGACCAGATCAGATCGCTTCGCTCGGCCAAGCTGATCTCATCGCACGAGAGGGATTTCGCAACCTTTTCCTCATCCCGCTCGTCTACCGCGGCAAGCTCGTCGGCAGTCTCGCGCTCCATGGACGCCAGAGCATCGTGCGACTCTCCCCCGGCGAGAGAAACCTGGCGCAGGTTTTCGCTGACCAGGTCGCTGCCGCGATGCATCGGGCACAGGCTGCGGAGACTCTTGCGGAACGCATCGAGGATCAAGACCTCTTGGCTCGTGTCGGTCGAGCGCTCGTTTCCAACCTCCAGACGGACTATCGAGGCGTGCTCGACATTCTTCGCGACAAGCTCGGTTATGCGTACCTGACGATCCTTGCGGTCGAAGGCGATCCGCCGCATCTGCGAATCAAGGCCGCAGTAGGATACGCGGAAACGGTCTCCACGCAGCTTCCGCTCGATCGCAGCCTCGTCGCACTCGTCGCCGCCGGCGGCGAAATGATCTACGTACCAGATGTCTCAAAGGAACCGCGCTATCTCAAGGCCGCTCCGGAGGTCAAGTCGTTCATCGCGTTTCCGCTCGCCGT
>DASZFB010000070.1:0-2263 GCA_035940275.1 Candidatus Eremiobacteraceae bacterium
TGCGGAAACCAAAAGCAGCGACGGGCAAAGCTGCCAAGAAAACTGCAGACAAATCTGCCGCAGCACCGGCGAACGAAACCGAAAAGTAAGTCGCGAGCGAGCGCCGCATCGGCCTCGCTCGTCGCCCCTCTAGCATGACAACGACAGATCAAGCCGCCTCGATGGAAGCCCGGTTGAGCGCCATTACAACGCGCTTTGGCGAGATCGAAGCGAAGCTCACGGCTATGGGATCAGCCTACGACCCTCAGGTTGCAAAACAACTGAACATCGAGCGTTCGACGCTCGAGCCGATTATGAGCGCGTATCAGCGGCAGGGCGAACTGGAAACCGAACTTGCATCAGCCGAATCGCTGCTTCGCGAAAGCGATCCCGAGCTCGCGGAACTTGCGCGCGGTGAGGTGCAGCGGTTGCGTACTGAGGTCGCGGCTGGTTTGGAGAATCTCAAAAAGCTACTCGTGCCGAAAGACCCCAACGATGACAAGGATATTTTCGTCGAAATTCGCGCGGGCACAGGTGGCGACGAAGCGGCCCTTTTTGCCGGCGATCTGCTACGTATGTACATGAAGTTCGCCGACAGGCATAAACTCAAGACCGAAATCATCAGCACGTCGGAGTCGCAAGCCGGTGGTTTCAAGGAAGTCGTCGTCGGCGTGAAGGGTAAAGGCTCGTACCGCCTCTTCAAACATGAAAGCGGCGTGCATCGAGTGCAACGAGTGCCCGCGACCGAGGCCAGCGGTCGTATCCACACGTCAACCGCGACGGTCGCCGTCATGCCCGAAGTCGACGCGGTCGAGATCGATATCAATCCCGTCGACCTCGAGATCGACACCTATCGAGCACAAGGCGCTGGTGGTCAGCACGTCAACAAAACCGAATCTGCCGTGCGCATCACGCACAAGCCAACCGGCATCATGGTTGCTTGTCAGGAGGAGCGTTCGCAGTTGCAAAATCGGGAGCGGGCTATGCAACTGTTGCGTGCGCATCTCTATGAAGCCAAATTGCAGGAGCAAGAGGAGGCGGCGGCCTCCGCCCGGCGCGCACAGGTTGGAACAGGCGACCGCAGCGAGAAGATTCGAACGTACAATTTTCCGCAAGACCGGCTCACCGATCACCGCATCGGCTTTTCCACCGGGAACCTGAAAGGCATTCTCGACGGCGACCTCGACCACGTCGTTGACGCACTCCTTGACGACGAAGAGCGCAAACGTCTTGCCGGCGATGCCGTCGCATAATCCACGAACTATAGCCGAAGCCATCGATGCCTGCCGGGATCGTTTGCGCAGCGTCTCGCGTACGCCATGGCTGGATGCGCGCCTGCTGGCGCAATACGTCACAGGCTTGGACGCCTCAGCTGTGATTGCGTACGGCGATGCCTCGATCGACGCGCGCCGGCGCAACCGGCTGTTTGAACTGACCGAGCGGCGCGCGACCGGTGAACCCGTGGCGTATATCATTGGACGCAAGTCGTTTTGTGGTCTCGAGATCGCGGTCGACCGGCGGGCACTCGTCCCCAGACCGGAAACAGAAGAGCTCGTGCTTTCATGCATCAACGATTGGGACGGCGGATCGCCCATCATCGCTGACATTGGAACGGGGAGCGGCGCGATTGCTTGCGCTCTCGCGCACTTGATTCCCCGAGCGCAGATCATGGCAAGCGACGTCAGCCAAGAGGCCCTGGAATTGGCGGCTCATAACGTACACGAGCTCGGCTTCGCCGAACAAGTCACGCTTGTGCACAGCGATCTCTTCGCACAATATCCAGACGATGCTCGCTTTGACATCGTCATTGCAAACCTGCCGTACGTTGCAGAAGACAAACTTCACGAGCTACACGAAAACGTGCGCGATCACGAGCCGGCGGAAGCGCTCATGGGAGGCGTTGACGGCCTCGATCTGTATCGACGGCTCCTCGATCAGGCACCAGAGCGGACTCGACAGGGTGGCGCGCTCTATCTGGAGTGTGCGCCCGGAAACGCAAGCGTGTTGCATTCCCTGGTGGTGTCAACTTTCCCGACAGCACAGACTGAAGTTCGCAAAGATGCAGCCGGCCTAGAGCGGATTGTGATTGCGCGATCCGTGGGTGCGCCGTGAGCGCGGACGGCGGCCCTGTAGGCGAGCGCGCTCGAAAAGTCTTCGAAACGCAGCAAGCGGTGATTTGCGAAAAACTGAGCAGTCTTGATGGGTCGGTAAAATTTGTGTTTGACCCGTGGGAGCGAGCGGGAGGCGGCGGCGGACTCACAGCGGTTCTCGCCGATGGTGGGTT
>DASZFB010000071.1:0-5373 GCA_035940275.1 Candidatus Eremiobacteraceae bacterium
GCTCAGAACGGCTTGCTCACACGCGGGCACTACGATCTCGCGCTCGTGACCATGGATCTCGATCCCGATCCCGAGAACAGCATCAACTTTGCCCCCGATCAGTTGCCTCCCATTGGACAGAATCGCTCATTCTTTGTCGACCGTGACGTCGGCGTATGGGAGCAAGCGGGGAGAACACATTACGATCTCGCCGTCCGGCGGAAATACTACTGGCTCACCCAGCAGCGCATCCACGACGCCGTGCCCATCCACGGCATTGTTTGGAAGGCGTCCATCAGTGCTTTGAACACCGACCTCAAGAACTTCAAGCCCGGTGCTTCAAACGACTTTTGGAATGTATCGGAGTGGTCGATCTAGCCGATAATTACAGGGAGTGAAACAAGGCGAAGCATTTCCGACCACTGCGGTGATTACCAGGCAGTCATGGCTCCTTATAGTGGGAGCCATCATTGTGAACTTGAGCATCACGCTGCCGCTTGCGAAGATCCTCAACACGTGGATCGATGAATCGTATACGCTGCGCACGACCGGTCAAACGCTGCAGTACGCAATTCATCAGGCGATCCATTTTGAGTTGCAGCCGCCGCTGTATTTCGCGCTCTTGACGCTCTGGCGAAGTTTCGACCACTCCATCTTTTTCGCACGACTGTTCTCGGTTATTTGTGCTGCCTTGCTCGTCTATTGCGCCGCGCAAGTTTCGGCGCGCTACGTTCCCGGGTTGAACCCGGCATGGGCCGCGTGGTTTGTGGCCCTCAATCCAGCCACGATTTGGGCAGCCGAGGAGATCCGCGTCTACGCGCTTGGTGGTTTGCTCAGCGCACTACTCATGTGGACGTTTTACGATGGGTATCTCGCCGAGCGGGCCTCATCGCGCGCTCGCATCGTCCACGCAGTTGTTGCGATCATCTCTCTCTACACGCAATATTTCTTGAGCTTCGTGTTGCTGGCGCAGTTTTGCGCGTTGCTCGTCACGCGGCGATGGACCACGACACGCTACTTCGTTCTCGCGATGCTCGTCGTGGGAGCGTTCGGCCTGCCCATTGCCTACATTTTGCACCAGCAAATTGCGGCAGGCACCTCGACGTACTTTAGTACGGAATCGTTGTACTCGCTGGTGCTCGACATCTATGGAATCGCTTTCTATTATGTTCTTCCGCTCAGCAAACTCATTACAGCCATGGGAATATCGCACGCAATCCGTTATCTTGTCTTGCTCGGTGTGGTGGCCGCCGTTGCCGTTGTCTTCGTTCTCAGAAAAACAGGCAATCGTCCGAACGCCCTTAACGCCTGGACGATCGCGATCGTCACGTGCGTGGCCCTCGCGCTCGCTTTTAAGGTAACGAAGGAGCCGTTCGGTTTTCGATACATGTTTGTGGCGTTCGCGCCCATTATGACGGCAGCGTTGGTCACGCTCGGCGATCTTCAGCGCCGATTCCGGTACGTGGTGCTGATCTGGATGGCGGTTTTCATCGTTGGAAGTCTGCCGACGCTATTCTCGACCTACCAGCCTCTGGCCAAAGGGGGCGATTGGATCAGAGTCGCTGCGTTTCTTGAATCAGCCGAAGAACCCAACCAACCTATCCTCGCATTTCAAACCGAGAACGCCATGTCGCTCGATGATTACTATCGCGGCAGGAATGTCATCGTTGCTGTGCCGAGGCCGATTGATTTCACCGTCGCCTGGAACGAAGCGCAGGTCGTGCAGACCGACCGGGACGTCGAGCAAGACATCGCCAGCGTACCGGGTAGACATCCGTATATCTGGGTCGTGAACACGACCGAGTGTCAAGACTTCAGCGTCGACTACCACTGCCCCATCTTCGAGCATTTCCTCGAAGCGCATTACACCGTTGTGGTGCGCAGACAATTTTTCCGCTCGCAGGCGAGGCTGCTGCGCTTACGAGATCGAGTCGCGCGCTAGGACTTTGACTTGACGAGCTGTGGAAACTTTTTGTGCAGGTATGTGAGTTTCGGCAGATCGTTATACATCACGTACGGGCTGTCAGGATTGTTCGCGACGTAGTGCTGATGATACGCCTCGGCTGCGTAAAACGTCGGCAACGGCACGACCTGCGTCACCACTGGACTCGAGAACGCCTTTGACTGCTGGAGCTTGCTGATGTAGGCAAGCGCGACACGCCTTTGTTCGTCGTTTTCATAGAAAATCACGGACCGATACTGTTTGCCGTGGTCGGGTCCTTGGTAGTTGAGCTGCGTGGGATCGTGCGCGACGAAGAAAAAGACGTCCAGAATTTGCTGCAGAGAAATTTGAGATGGATCGAAACTGATCTGCACCGATTCAGCGTGTCCGGTGAGGCCCGTGCTCACGATATCGTAGTTTGCCGTCGTTTTGCTGCCGCCCGCATAGCCCGCGACAACGTTCGTCACACCCTTGAGCGCATCGAATACCGCCTCCATGCCCCAGAAGCATCCACCGGCGAGAACGATTTGCTCCGACGCGGGCTTCACCGCAGGCGTGGATTGGGAACCGGCGGACGGTACAGCGGCGAGTTGGAGTGCGATAAGCGCAGCGATGATAATATGCATGACACCTCTACTACGTAACGACAACGGAAATGGATGTGTCATTTGTTCCCAGTATCTATTGTAGCGTGTTAACCAACCTTGCGACAAATGGCGCGACGTCCCTCGTTAGCGCCCTTGTCACGCCGGCTATTCTCATCTTGGCTGCTGGCTCGCTTATCGCGAGCACGGTCGTGCGGCTCGGACGAGTGGCTGACCACACTCGCGCACTCATCGCCCAGAGCGAAGCTTTTCGGCGTGAGGGCAAGATGGAAGCCGTCGCGGCTCTCGAGCGACGCATGGATCGGCAACTCCGGCGAGCTGAACTGACGCGCAACGCGCTGTGGGGATATTATCTCGCGATCGTTTTGTTTTTGGTTTCAAGCCTGATTCTTGCGCTAAGCCAAGTCACTCATATCACGATGGACTGGATCGGACCATCGATGGTTCTGCTCGGTGGAGTCGTGCTCATTATCGCGACGGCGCAGCTCGTCATAGAAGTTGGTCTGTCTGCTGGGTTGCTTCGTCAGGAGATCGAGTCGTACAAGAACAGAGAGTTAGAGCGCTAGGGAAAAACCGCGACGCAGCACGCGCGTCTTCCCAGCAATGACGACAAACGTCACCGTATCGCTTTTAGTCTTATTTTGCACTCGCAAAGTCCACGTGCCGGCACGAAGGGGCCAAAATGCAGCCCCGAGTCGTTGTGAATTTATTTTTTGTCCGTTGAGCCACCAGCTTACGTGTTCACCGGGCGCAACGGCGGCACGCAACTCGAGCGCTTGCAGTTGCGCGGCAAACGCACCTTGATTCGGATAGCGAACGAAGACATCGCCGTCGTGCGGGAAAAGAATGCGAACTTGCGGCTGCGCCATGTCTTGATGTGCCATCCACTCGTCGTATTCTCGCGGCAATGTCGACGCTGCAGGCGGCTCCAGATAAGCGGCCATATCCTGCGGGTAAAGATACTCGTACACAACCGCGGCGCAGTCAGAACGAGGTCGTAGACCTGTGGTCGCGCAGATCGGTTCGAGACGGAGGCCTCGTGGTGCGGGGAACGGCTGAGGCTCGCGTTCCTCGTGGAGATGAAGCATGATGCGATTCCACAGTGGCGCCGCTCCGGTGACGCCGGAAACCGAGCGCATGGGATCGCCGTTGAAATTTCCGACCCATACCCCAACGGTATAGTCGGAGCTGAAGCCGACGGTCCACGTGTCGCGAAAATCCGACGACGTCCCAGTCTTCACTACAGCCGGGAAAGGCATATCGAGCACCGAGTCGACGCCAAAAGCTTTCGCGCGCGCGTGCGAGTCGCCCAGGATGTCAGCAACCAGTTCCCACGAAGCCGGCTCACCGATTGGCGCCGGTGACTGACGTGGTTGCGAATCCATCGTCGTCACGAGATCGATGGAGTGCCCGTCGTGTTCGAGCGCGACGTACGCCCGGGTCAATTCCCAGAGACTGACCTCGCCGCCGCCCAACGTGAGGCCGAGACCATAATAGTCCGGCGTGCGGTTGAGGTGATTGAAGCCGAGCGCGCGGAGGCGCTCGAGGAACGGCTGTACGCCGACCATGGAGAGAACGCGAACGGCGGGGATGTTCAGCGAGTCTGCTAAGGCCAGACGCACTCGCACCGGTCCCTGGTAGTTTCCATTATAGTCGACCGGACTGTACAGCAATCCGCCGGGAATCGCGTAGTGCGTGGGAACGTCCGCGAGGATCGTGTTCGGGTGAATCGTGCGGTTCTCGAGGGCGAGTTCGTAGAGAAAAGGTTTGAGGGCGGATCCGGGCTGGCGCAGCGCCTGTGCGCCATCGTTGCGGCCCATCTGGACTTCCGAGAAGTAATCGGGCGAGCCGACGTACGCGAGAACCTGACCCGTGTGATTGTCGACCACAACGACCGCTGCGTGATGGACGTTGCGCGAGGCAAGGCCGCTCGTGACCTGGACGACTTGCTCCTCAACGAACTGTTGTAGTCCGCGGTCGATGGTCGTCCGAATCTTGGCGGTGCCGTCCGGCAATTGACTCGCGAGCCAGAAGAGGAAGTGGGGTGCGGCGACGATGCCCTGACCGCGCGGGCGCAGCGAAACGTGCTCCGCGGCCGCGCGCTGTGCCTGATCCGCCGTGATGTAGCCGTCCTTGCGCATTCGCTCGAGCACGTAGCCCTGGCGGATCTTGAGCGAGCCCCAATGTTCGTAGGGATACAGGCCGTTGGGGTCATTGGGGATGGCGGCCAAGAGGCTTGCCTGCGAAAGGTCGAGGTCTGCCGCGGGGAGGCCGAGATAGGTTCGCGCAGCCGCCTCGACCCCGTAGACGTTGCCGCCCATCGGCACGCGGTTGACGTACGCGGAGAGTATCTCTTCCCTAGTCATTCCGGCCGCCAGCCGCCAGGCAGTCCAAATCTGGCTGAGCTTCCCAAGAGCGGTGCTGGGGCTTGGCCGAACCATTCGCGCAAGCTGCATCGTGATCGTGGAGGCGCCGCTTACGATGCGGCGAGACCGGACGCTTTGCCAAGCCGCGCGCGCCATCGCGAGGTAGTCCACCGGCCCGTGACGGGCGTAGCGGCTATCCTCGGCAGCGATAACCGCGTGGATAAAGTTCGGCGCCACCGCGGAGAGTGGCACCGCCACCGTGTGTTCCTGATCGCGGGTGAGTAAAGTTCCCAAAACGAGGCCGCCGCGGTCGGTAAATTCGACCGACTGCTGGTGCTGGGCGATGCTGGCGGCGCGGATCGGCACGAGGTAGGGAAGTAGGCGCACCGCCAGCACGACGAATGCGAGTGCGAGCAGGGCAAAGATAAGCCGTCGCGCGAGGGTCATAGGCGAGAGTTCGGGTACGCGCGACTGGTTCATG
>DASZFB010000072.1:0-3250 GCA_035940275.1 Candidatus Eremiobacteraceae bacterium
TTCGCGCGTGCACACCTGGCGTACGGGTGACCTCGTGGCGGCTGTGATGAGCGCTCAGCCAACCCGATCGCACCAGCGCATCCATCCGGCAACGCGCACATTCCAGGCCTTGCGCATCGCGGTCAACCACGACTTGCAGAACCTCGACCGCAGCCTCGAAACCGCGGTGCGCCGCTTGCGCCCACGAGGCCAGGTCATCGTCATCAGTTTTCAATCAGCCGAAGACCGCATCGTTAAACATCGCTTCAAATCGTTTGCACAAGCCGGGCTCGCAACGCTCCTCACGCGTAAGCCGCTTCGTCCGAGTGCACGGGAAATAGCAGCGAACGTACGCAGTCGCAGCGCAAAACTGCGCGCGCTAGAACGAAAGGATAGTTAAAGTCATGGGAGCGGCCGCATACGCCTACAAACCTCAACTTGGGTCACCTATCGATCCTCTCGAAACGCATACTCGCCGCAAACGCCGCCGTCGCATCAAGCTTGTAGGCAACGCGCGCACGCTGACCTTCTGCGTCATACCACTTTTCTTGCTGCTCCTCTACGTTGGGCTTATGGCTGGTCTTACCGCGCAAACCTATCGGCTGAACACGGATCAACGCGCGCATGCCACTCTGATGGAGCGCAACAACGCGCTTCGCAGCCGCGTCGCGCAGCTCGAATCGGTTGACCGGCTCGAAGCTGTCGCGCGGCAGCTCCACATGACCGAGCCGAACAAAGTCGCGTTCATCACCACACCGGCGCCGCCCCAGCCGGTCGTGCACGCATTCGCGTTCTTTGCTCGCATTATCGGCGTGACGCGCTGGTTCGGTGCCCGTTGACGCTCGGTGTCCGGTAAGCGCTCTCGCTCCGCGTGGAAATCCGACGAACGCGGCGCAAAGATAAAACAGCAAGAAAGATCACGCCTCTCCCTGCGCGCGCTCGTCATCTTCTGGGCATTCTTCGCTCTGTGCGGCTTGCTCGTCACGCGGCTTTTCATCGTACAAATCCGTGAGGGAGCCGGCCTCGCCGCAAGCGCGAGCGAAGAACAACGCGCCACCTTCGAGCTCAATCCCAAGCGGGGCGACATCGTCGACCGCTTCGGTGCCGTCTTTGCGACAACGCTTCCGTCCTTTTACGTCTACGTGCAGCCGCCGGTCGTCAAACGTCTCTCGCCTACGGCCATAAGGCACGAAGCGGCAGAGCTCGCGCCCGTTTTGCACACGACTTCGCAACGGCTTGAAACGGCCATGACGAGCAACGCCCCCTTCGTCTACTTGGCTCGCAACCAGCCGAAGTCAGTTGCAAACGGAGTCCGCACACTTGAACCAGCCGGTGTCGGTGCTATGGAAGAACCGATGGGCCTGCGCGTTGCACCGCAGTCCACCATCGGATCGACGGTCGTCGGCTTTACCGGCGTCGACGATCAAGGCTTAGCCGGTATCGAATATCAATACAACGGCGCACTCGCCGGCCAGCCGGGCAGGTTAGTCGAAGAGACCGATGCAGCCGGTCGCCCCATTCCGTTTGGCAGGCGAATCACCAATCCGGCGCACGCGGGCACGACCATCGTGCTGACGATTGACCGCACGCTCCAATATGCGGCAGACCAGATCCTGAAGCAACAAGCTCAGCGCTATCACGCGCACGATGGATCCATCATTATACTGCGTGCGCGAACGGGCGAAATCTTAGCGCTCTCCAACTGGCCCGACTACGATCCCAACAATTTTGCCGCAGCGCCCGCCAGCGCATGGAAGAACCAAGCCGTCACAGATCCGTACGAGCCGGGATCGACGTTCAAGCTCATCACCGCAACCGCTGCACTCGATTCAGGACGAGTATCGCTCTCGGACACGTTCGCGGCGCAAGACGAATTGCGCGTGGGTGGGCGCATCATCCACAACGCTGATGATGGACTCATGGCCTCAGGCCACGCTCGCGAGACGCTCGACGAAATCGTTACCTATTCGCACAACGTCGGCGCGGCGCAGGTCGCGTTGCGCGTCGGCAAGACAACCATGTACGAGTACATTCAGCGCTTCGGCTTTGACGAACCAACCGGAGTCGACGTGCCGGGTGAGAGCCCAGGCATCGTGGGAACGCCTGATGATTGGTGGGGATCGCGTCTGGCAACCATCGGTTTCGGCCAAGGCGTGTCGGTCACGCCGCTTGCGCTTGCGCGCGCTTATGCCGCGATCGCCAACGGCGGAATGCTCATGCGCCCGTTGATCGTTCACTCTCTGTTGGCGCCGGACGGCACCACGATCAAGCAGTTCGACCCGGTGCCGGTGCGGCGAGTTATGTCGTCGCAAACCGCCGCGGAGTTGCTCACCATCCTGCGCGATGTTGTCCGGCGCGGCACTGCTAAAGGTGTTGCAATTCCGGGATATGCTTTGGCCGGCAAGACGGGCACCGCTCAGATGGTGATTGGCGGCACCTACGTGATGGGAGCGTATACATCGTCGTTTGTCGGCATCGTTCCGGCGGACAAGCCGGAATATGTCATCCTTGTGAAGATCGACCGCCCGCAGGGCGCGTACTATGGCAGCATTGTCGCAGCGCCCGCCTTCCGCGAACTCGCTCGGCGTGTATTATGGCGCGAAGGAGTGCTGCCGCAACGGGTGACGACGGCGCAAGACTTGGGCGGCACGACGAGAAAACGACTGTAATGCAGCCCGTCACGGCCGAGCCGCTGGAGCGCCTATTCGAAGGTGTGCCGGTGCAGATCCGCGGCAATCCCGAAAGTATTGTTTCCTCGATCGCAACCGATTCGCGGCACGTGCGCCCCGGGGCGCTCTTTTTTGCTCTCCCTGGAGCTCGGGCGGACGGCCATGATTTCGCGGCCGCCGCTGCTGCGGCCGGCGCCGCCGGAATCGTCGCTCAGCGAGAAGTCCACGTCCCTGAAGGCACTCCTGTCGTCATCGTGCCCGACACGCTTGTTGCTCTGTCGAAAGTTGCGGCCCGCTTCTATGAAGATCCAAGCCGGCACTTGGTTATGGTCGGCGTTACCGGCACCAACGGCAAAACGACGACGACTTTTTTTATCGAAGCAATCGCGCGCGTGGCGGGTCAGCAGTTTGGTGTCATTGGTACGTTGGGCGCGCGTCTTGGCGCGCAACCCATCGAGCGGCTTGAAAACACGACGCCGTTCGCTCATGATCTGCAGCGGATCTTAGCCGAATTCCGCAATGCAGGTGGTCGCGGTGCTGTGCTTGAGGTCTCGAGCCACGCGCTGCAGTTACACCGCGTGGATGATGTTGCATTCGATGTC
>DASZFB010000073.1:0-4740 GCA_035940275.1 Candidatus Eremiobacteraceae bacterium
AGCATCAACGTCGCCACGGCGGATGCGGTTTTGCCCGCAAATGTTGCCGCGCAACACACGGTTCGCTCCGCGTTCGTAGTTCTTCCAATCCGGATGCACGAGCGGCGCATTAGGTAACAGCGCCTGTTCGATGTTCGTGACGGGAGCGAGCGACTCGTACTCGATATCGATGACGGCTGCCGCCGCGCGCGCGTGCTCGTCTGTGTCGGCTGCGATTGCTGCGACCGGTTCGCCCGCATACCGAACGTAGTCGATTGGAAACAAGTGCTGGTCCTTGATGCCAAAGTCGAGCGGCTTGCGTGGTACGGTGCCGCTGTATGCGATGGCAGCCACTCCAGGCAACCGCGACGCGCGGGCAACATCGATACGTTTGATGCGTGCGAACTGATGCGGAGATCGCAGTAAAACTGCGACAAGCGCGCCATCAAGAGCAAAGTCCCCGACGTATGTCGCGGAGCCGCGCACCTTGACGACTCCGTCTGCTCGGGGCCGTTTAGTTCCAATAACGCTCATGCGCGAGACTTGAGCCGCGCGGCGCTACCTGGCCGTTCACCTGCGCGTCCTCGAGCGCGTAATGTCTCCGCCGCAGCGAGCACGGCCTCAACGATAGATTGGTAACCCGTGCAGCGGCAGATATTCCCTGCAAGCCTCGAGCGGACGTCGCTTTCAGTGGGTGAGGGATGCTCCGCCAGAAGCGCAGCCGCCGACATGATCATGCCGGGCGTACAAAAACCGCATTGGAGCCCGCCAGCCTGCACGAACGCACTCTGGAGGGGATGCAACGTTGCGCTTGCCGCGAGTCCTTCAATCGTCGAGATCTCGCGGCGATCCGCATCAACGGCGAAGAAAAGACACGAGTTGACCGGTGCACCGTCGACGAGCACGGTGCACGCGCCGCAATAGCCTGTGCTGCAACCCTCTTTCGTTCCGGTGAGACCGAGCGTGTCTCGCAGAAGCTGCAACAACGACTCCTCAGGGCGAACCATCGTGTCGTGCGGCTGGCCGTTGACGGAAAGTCGAATCGCCTGCATCAAAGACCGCCGTTCTCTGAAGGCGGGCGCGCGTCCGATCCGTGAGCGCACGCAAGCACTGCGCGTTCGGTGAGTACGGCGACGAGCGCGCGCCGGTACTCGTCGCCGGCGCGCCAGTCGTTTTTTGGCCGTGCGTCCTTAGCCGCGGCGACGCGACCCGCTTCGTGTGCCAGTCGCGGCGTGATGCGCTCACCCGCGAGAACAGCTTCCGCGCTTGTCGCTCGAACGGACGTATCTGCTGCGCCTGCTAATCCAATGCGAGCACCCGCTATGACGTCGCCGTTCACTTGGCAGCGAATCGCAACCGAGACGAGCGCCATCTCGAAAGCGCGCCGCGTTGTCATCTTCTGGTATGAAAAGCGATACGGACCAAGCGGGATTTCAATTTCGGTCAGAAGTTCGCGCGGCGATAGACCGGGCGGTATCCTCGCAAGCACCTCCTCGATGGGATATGCAAACGTGCCTTCATTCGGCGTCGCGATCTGACAGACGGCGTCGCAGGCTAAGAGTGCAACCGAGAGATCGGATGCTGGGTCGCCGGAACATATGTTGCCGCCAACCGTGGCAATGGTCTGTAATTGCCGGGCGCCCATGCTTGCGGCAGCGTCGGCCAAAATCGGGGCGTGTGCACGAACGTCCGGATGGTCGCGCAACTGCGCTGCCGTCGCAAGCGCTCCGACGTGCAAGGTTGCGGTCGTCGCGACAATCGACGAGAGTTCTTTAATGCGTTTCAGATTGACAATGGTGGCGCAATCCAGGGTGCCGTGTCGTAGGAGCGGGCCGAGACGGGTGCCACCGGCGAGAATTCGGGCCCGCGAGCCGAACCGATCCAGTAAGACGAGCGCCTCGTCGATGAAATTCGGTTCGAAATATTGCATGCTGCACGCGTTTCTTCACGCGTCTAATCGAGTCCCCGATGTACGAGAAGGTTGCATCACGGCGTGCTTCGAAAGCGCAATTCGTTGACAGCTGGGCGTGAGGGAAGCCGGTGAGAATCCGGCGCGGTCGCGCCACTGTGATCGGGGAGCCGCCGCTGTAAGCCACCTTCCGGTAACGGGAGGGAAGGCACCGGCACAAGGCATTGATCCGAGAGCCAGGAGACCTGCCCGCTGTTACGTGCTCGAACCTCTTCGCGCCAAAGAGGTGGCTGGCCCATGATACGTTCCAGCGGCATGTCTCGTGCCGCCCTATCGCAAGCGACGATTCGCTCGCAGCTACTGCGCTTGCAACGCCTTCGCCACGTTCCCCATGCTGTACGCACGACGCGTCTTGTTGTGCTGGCGCTCTGCGTGCCGTTTGTTGCGCTCATCGCGCTCTCAATCGGCAGCGTGCAGTTGCCGCTTAGCGACGTGTGGACCGCGCTCACGCATCCGAGTGCTACTGGGGTAACCCATACAATCGTCTGGGATCTTCGGCTTCCGCGCGTGCTTATGGCGATGGGAGTCGGAGCAGGACTTGGCATCGCCGGGACGTTGCTGCAAGCACTCTTCCGCAATCCCCTTGTCGACCCGTATATCACGGGAGTGTCGGCGGGCGCCGCGCTCGCGGCGGCGGCCGGCTTTACGCTGGGAGTCGCGTTCGCTTTTATCCCAGCACTCGCGTTCGGCGGCGGCCTTGCCTGTGCAGCACTCGTCGCCGCCATTGGAACGGGTGAGTCGCCGTCCGGCAATTTACGACTTGTGCTCGCAGGCGTCGCCGTATCAGCGTTTGCGAGCGCGCTAGTGACGCTCATCTTGTTGCGAGGTAACGGCGGCAACCTCGGCATTCTCGCCTGGCTCGCCGGCGGCATCAACGGTCGTGGATGGAGCGATCTTGGATTGATGGCGATGTATCTGAGCGTGGGCTGCGCAGCCGCGCTCGCACAAGTGCACGCGGTGAATCTGCTACGATTGGGTAGCGCAGCAGCGCAAGGATTTGGGTTGCGGCTCGATGTGGCACGCTGGCGAATCCTTGCGACAGCGTCGCTCATCACCGCAGCGTGTGTCGCGGTCAGCGGGGTCGTTGGTTTCGTCGGACTCATGGTGCCACACGTCGTGCGCAAGCTCGTGTCAGGCGATGCACGCTGGCTGCTGGCTGGGAGTGCGCTCGGCGGTGCTATCGTTGTCGTCATAGCAGATCTGTTGGCCCGCACGGTCATGGCACCGGCGGAAGTACCGCTCGGCGTCCTGCTCGCATTTGTCGGCGTTCCGTTCTTCTTGCTTTTGGCACGGCGACCGGTGGAGCTGTAACATGTCACTTCTTCGCGGCGAAGATCTCAGCGTCCACTACGGAAGCAGATATGTTTTTTCAGGCCTAGACGTTGATGTTGCCGGCGGACGGTTCATCGCGCTTATCGGGCCCAATGGCAGCGGCAAGTCATCACTCCTGCGCATACTGGCTGGCACGCAAGTGCCCAACCAGGGTCACGTCACCCGCAACGCGCGAGTTGCACTCATCGCGCCCGCAGGCGACCCTCCGGGCGATTTAACCCCGTTCGATCTTGCCAGCTATGGACTTTCCGCACAGCGTCACTTTTGGCAATGGTCGCTGTCGGTGAACGACGAGCAGCGTGTCCGCGATGCGCTGATGCGCGCCAATATCGCTGACCGCGGGGACGATCCGCTGACAGATTTGAGTGCAGGCGAAGTCCAGCGTGCGTGGATCGCAGCTGCTCTCGCCACAGCACCGGACGTATTGCTCGTCGACGAACCGACCACGCACCTTGACTTACGATTCCAAGTCGAAATACTCCAAACGCTCACCACACTCGCAACACCAGGCGTCGCCGTTATGGCGGCGATTCACGATCTTACACTCGCAGCGCGCTTTGCTGACGAGATTGCGCTCATTGCGAACGGCACACTGCAAGCGGGCCCGCCGGAAGAGATCCTCGAGTCCGGCGCGCTCTCACAGGCGTTCGGAATTGCCGTTGCAACGCATCGACATCCACAACATGGCTATCTCATTTGCCTCCCAAGCTAGCATCTAGATGTAGAATCTGAAGAGGAACTAACAGCCGTGCGTCAATCAGCTCATCTTGTTTCGACCGCGCTCGCCTGCGCGCTGTTGTGCGCGAGCCCACTCGTCGTGTCGGCCAAGCCCCATCCGAGGCCGACGCCGACTCCTGCGCCGACTCCGGGCCAGCTCAGTCCGGTTGTAACGACTGCACAGCGCCACCCAACTCCCATCGATGGGACCTCGCGCCAAACGTACCTTATCACGTCTGCGGACCTTGAAAGGGTAGGCGCGTTGACCGCAGCGGATGCGTTGCGGTTTGTGCCGGGTACGGTCGTGCAACAGTACGGTGCTTACGGGTCGCTCGCGACTGTTGCGCTCCGTGGCGCAAGCTCGTCGCAGACGCTTGTGCTCATTGACGGCCAGCCCGCCAATGAATCGGACACGGGCGTGTTCGACTTCTCGTCGCTGCCGGTTAATGTCATCGATCGCATCGAGATCGTTTCAGGAGGAGCGTCGACGCTCTATGGAAGCGCCGCGATGGGTGGCGTCATCAACATCCTCACCAAACATCCGGTTAGCGCCGGCAACGTCAACTTTTATGCACAAGTCGGCTACCAAGGCGCGTTTACGCGCGGACTCGGCGTCACGTTCGGCGGGCCTGACATGCTTGCCCGGGTGGACATGCAAGCGATAGATGCTCACAACGGCTTTGCATATCCAAGCTTCACCGAGCTCTACCCCGCGGGGATACGTACCAACACCGACGCAAAGA
>DASZFB010000074.1:0-2558 GCA_035940275.1 Candidatus Eremiobacteraceae bacterium
GCTCAATATATTCCATCCTTACACCTAGTACAACGACCGATACTAGGTAGTATACTAGAGTATACTATAAGACGGGCTCTCCTCAGTGATCGCGGGCCAAAATCACTCGCTCGCTTCCTCGCCTAGCTCGCAAGCCGTATGCGCAACGAACCGACTCACAACCACGCGACCATAGTAACACAAATACGCGTGAGTTTAACCGGGAAATCCCCAGTGCTAAGCTCCAAAGCCGTGCGGCGCCACTACTGTGTGCACCATTCCGGCTTCGGGTGCTGCAGAACGTCGTACCGATTGCTCAACTCGACCTTGACGTTTGGCGACGCGACAACGAACGCACCCTCGTCCTCGTTTGTGTACACCGCTCGTCTGCCGCTCAACGCATCGGCGCGCGCTCGCGCATACGCACCACTCTGCGCCGGGCACAAACGACGCCCAAAGTGCACGACGGTCGCGTGATTGAAAAAGAGCGCCATGACGACAGAAAAGGCGAGGGCGTAGCGCGCAAGGATCGGCCGTCGGGCGATGGCGAGGGCGGCACCTATCGCGACGAGCGTGACAAGCGGCGTCGTCCAGTGCGTGCCAGCTCGCGCTAGGGGATATGCCCACGGCCCGTTCAGCGTAATTTCTGCGACGAGTGGTGCAGCGAGCAGAATTCTCCACCCAAGTGTCAGGGGCGCAAACGCGAATGGCGCGAGGATTTCGGCGAGGAAGGCCAAGTCTTGCGGCCAAGCTGAGATACGCAGACTGTACGCGGGTGCCGCAGGCGCATAGCCGAGAGCGTGCACGACGCTGTAGTATAGAGCGCCGTTGGAAACTGCCAGTACCGTCACAGCGACGCCAAGCTTGCGATCGTACCACAGCGCGCCTGCAATTCCGAACCACGCGAGAAACCAGATCTGATCTTCTTTCACGCCCATGAGCAATTGCGCGCAGAAGAGCGTCCATAATAGTGACCGACGTTGCGCTGCAAGTGCCAGACAGAAACCAAGCACGGGCACAAACACGTTTTCTGAAAAGTCCATGTATGCCCAACCCTGCGTGGATGGCATGATCAGGTACGCAAGCGCGACGAGTTGTGCCGGTAGCGCTTGCAGACCGGCGCCCCGCGCAAAAAGATACAGTGGAATCGCAGCCGCTGCAACCGCGACTACCTGAATCACGAGTAATGTCTCGGGGCGGGGAAACACAGCGATTACTGGTGTCAACAAGAGGAGCGCCCAAGAGTCGTGCACCGCCAGATGCGGCACCCGTTCAACCCAGTTAAACGTCGAGCCGTGCTGCGCGAAGTTCACCAAACTTTGCAGAAAAATGCCGACGTCCATGCCGTAGCGCAGCGCATATAGTTTGTTGAGATCAACGAACACGTAGAGCGCAATGAACGCCGCCACGCCGACGAGGACATAGCGCATCTCGGAGAGAGTCGAAATCCGCATCAACGTCACTCGCGCGAGCTGTTAAGTTCGCCCATGCGATGTCGATAGGTAAAGGAGCGGCAGTTTTCCTACCCATCCCCGCGCGGGAGGCAGATCGTGAAGCGCACGTTGCTCGCAGTCGTCATCGCCTTCGCTGTGCTCAGCGCAGGGCGAGCGAGCGTCGTGGCAGACCCGTCAGAGCTTAGCAGCGTCATGGATAAGTACGTTCGGGCGACCGGCGGACGCGAAGTCTTAAGCAAAATCCACACGATGCATACCGTGTACAAGTCAACGCTTTTGGGCCACGTCATTGCCGTCGAGACCACCGTCAAAATACCGTTTTTCTTCCTCCAAGTGGTGCAGCCTATGGACAGCACCGCCAAAATGACCTTCGGGTTTGATGGCAAGACAGCATGGATGCAGGGCGCGGACGGCGTCGTTCACATCCTGCATGGAGAAAAACGCGCGGAGATCATCTCCGAAGCCGTGGGTGCAAACGGATCTGAGATATTCGCCAATCGATGGCCGACCGTTGTAACCTTGAAGCCGGCGGAGACTATCAACGGGAAATCCTATGCCGTCTTGAGCATCAAAGCCAAAGACGGCGTCACGCACGACGAGTTCATCGACCCTGAGACCAACATGCCGGTGATTGAACGCGTCGTCGAAGAGAATGCTACATCAATCTCCGTCGTCGAAGCCTTTGGCAAAGGTCCGATGGGCGAACTGCAAGCACGGATCATCACGACGACGCGATCGGATGGCCCGCAGGTCACGTCGGTCTTGCGCGAGGCGCAGGATAACGCCAAGGTCAGCAACTCGATTTTTGCGCCGCCCCTCAGCAGCAAAGGCGCGTCAACTATCTAGACTTGGGAGGTTCGGGCGTTCGGGTCAAGTAAAGCGCAAGGGTGAGCGCGACAACGACGACCGACCTCGCCGCCCTCCGGCACACCGCAGCCCACTTGCTGGCGCACGCGGTGATCGACGTTTTCGGCGACGATGTGAAACTGGCAATCGGGCCCGCCATCGAAAACGGCTTCTATTACGATTTTCTCAAAGCGACGCCGTTCGTTCCCGAAGATCTTCCGCGTCTCGAGGCGCGCATGAAGGAGCTCATTGCCGCGGGCCTCGTGATGAAGGGCGAGC
>DASZFB010000075.1:0-3761 GCA_035940275.1 Candidatus Eremiobacteraceae bacterium
AAGTGCCCGACTGTTCCGAGTTCCAAAGGCATGGCTGGCTCCTTTCCTGTGGTCACGCTTCTTACGCGCGCCGGTTTGGGGTCAGTAGTCGACCGGACGCAGGTAGTATTCGTTGATCGCGGTGCTCGAAACCATCGCTGTTGTCGGCAGGTGCCGCTTCCAGTGCGTGGCGTTGACCCTGCGCGTGACGACCTCTACTTCTGCCGGCGAAAACCCGCTTGCGATGATGTCCTCGAGGCGGTAGCCCATCAGCAATTGATTGAGAATGCGATCGGCGCGCAGGTAAGTTATGCCGAGGTCTTCTTCATCGGTTTGCCCGCGGATGAGATCGGCGGTCGCCGGCTTCTCGACGATCTGCTTTGGAATTCCCAAGTGTTGAGCGAGGGCCCAGACCTGCGTCTTGAAAAGGTCGCCAATTGGATTGATGGGCGGCGAATCATCCGCATGCCAGGTGAAGTAGCCAAGCATTCGCTCCGACTTATTGCCTGTGCCGACAGGCAGCCCATCATACTTCGCTGATTGGTCGAAGAGAACGATCATGCGCTGGCGCGCCATGACGTTGCCGCGTCGCGTTGGTGTCGCGTCTGGTTCGTGTTGCAAGTAACCATCGACCGCGTCACTAATATCGATGACCAGGTCATGAATACCGGTTGCCTTTATAACGAGGCCGCCGTGCTCGAAACTTTCACTGGATGAAGTGCGATACGGCATGCGCACGCCGTAGACGTTCGCTGCTCCGAGCGCCTCCGCACACAGATAGGCGACGACAGCTGAGTCGACGCCACCCGAAACACCGATGATCGCCACACGCATGTTGCGGCGCCCAATCATTTCGTCGCGCAAGAAATTGGTTAGCCAGCGCTGTGCGAGCGCAGCATCGATGCGTAAATCCGAACCTTCAAGGGAGGGTGCGTGGACGACTGGCAAGCGTACGGTCTTCACGAACGCCCACGCGACTTCGTTCGCGGCGGACGGCTCGCGGCCGCCGTGTCAAACATCGCTGTAAGCTCCGAAAGGTTGGCTTCGAGATCACCGAGCGCCGGCAGAGCGGCGCGGGCAATGTTCACATCCGCTAGCGAGATGGTCGTGCGTACGATGGCCGCCCCGTCGAATGGCGCTTCCACTCGGAGGTCACCAAACGGACCCATGAGACGCGACGCACCAGTGAATCCCTTGCCGCCTTCGAATCCGACCAACCCCGCGTATACAATGAAGATTCCGTGTTCTGCTGCGGCGACGCGCATGATGTCGCGCCACATGCGCACGTTTGCCGGCTCCGCATCTTCAAGACCGCGACCAGGGGATGCGCTCGGGATGTAAAGGATCTGCGCGCCGCGCAATGCTGCAATGGTGACCGCAATTGAGTGGCAGGCGTCTTCGCAGATAAGAATTGCGGCGCGACCGTGCGAGGTATCGAATGCCTCGATGTTGCGTCCACGCGTGACGAACCGCTCTTCGTCGAACACTCCGTATGTCGGCAAGAATAGTTTGCGGTGGACGTGGCGGATTGTGGGGTTCGCGCCTAAGGTCGCGTAGAGAGCGCTGTTGTAAAGTTTGCCACCATCGTCTTCATAGAATCCGAGTACGATGTCGAACGGCGGATGATTTGGGCCGCACGCTTTTTGAGCAGCCTTGTTAAGTCGCTTGAGCGCGGCTGGCGCCGAGAGGGCAACTTCGGCAACTCCACCCTCCACGAAATATCCCGAGAGACATGCTTCCGGGAAAACGACGACCGAAGGGAAGCCTTCTTTGTCGTGTCGCAGCGCCGCGAAGACTTGTTCGATGCGCTCGAGGTTCGCATTAACGTCGCCTTTGCGTGGCGCGAATTGTACGAGCGCAAGGCTAACTGTTTGGCGTTGTGTTGCTCGGCGAATACCGTTTGGACTTGGGCGAGGCGTGATGCCCACGGTTGTCGCCGCTTTCAGCGATCTTGCTGGTTGCTTTCTTGCCTTCATCTTAGGCTTTGATTTCTTCATTGAAGCCGTCGTTCGCCGCAAGTTAGCGCCAGCCCCAGCCTCAATTGTCGCTGTTCGCAGGCTTGCTCCGTTGTGGACAAAAGCTGCGAATAACCCGGCAAGTGACCATTTCATAAGGCTAGGCGACGGAACGAACTACCGTTCGAAAAAACTCTTGCAACCCCATATTAACCGCTATATAATGTGTAGAAACACCCCAGATACCACTATAGGTAGGGGTGACTTGTCTACCCTCGAACACACGTGTGATATAGGCGAGAGTAGCCACCTTTACGAGGAAAGGGCAGTTTAGACTCCATGAAGATTCAACGTCGTTTCACCAAGCCCGGCATCGATCCACTCGACGAAGTGCAGTGGGAGCGTCGCGAATCGGTTATTCGCGAGCCCGACGGAACAGTTGTGTTCGAGATGCGCGACCTCGAGGTGCCCTCGGATTGGTCGCAAGTCGCCACTGACATTCTCGCTCAAAAGTATTTCCGAAAGGCCGGTGTACCGCAGCCCGATGGGAGTCTCGGGCGTGAGACATCTGCGCGACAGGTCGTTCGCCGCCTCGCTGGATGCTGGACCGATTGGGGACGCCGTTACAAATATTTTGACACGGATGAGGACGCCGCCGCATTTGACGCCGAGATCAGCCACATGCTCATCCATCAAATGGCTGCACCGAATTCGCCGCAATGGTTCAACACAGGCTTGGCCTACGCGTACGGCATCACTGGTCCATCACAAGGTCACTATTACGTTGATCCAGACACAAAAGAATTGGTGCGCGCAAAGGATTCCTACACCCATCCGCAGCCGCATGCATGTTTGCCGGGCCACGCTATAATCGATACGCCAAACGGACCAATTTCTATCGGTGAAATCGTTGGTAAGAACTTAGTCGGCCTCGAGGTTTTTGATAGAGACGGCGTAACGAAAGTACTTGCCGTCAAGAATAACGGCGTTAAGACGGTCTTACGCGTCAACTTGGAGCTTGACAAGTACATCGAGGCGACCGCGGATCACGTCGTCCTAGTAGCTAATCCCAACGGCGGATCCATTTGGAAGACGGTAGCAGAACTGAAGCCTGGGGACAAACTTTATCGTCGCTTTGACGCAGAGATCGTTCGAGTCTTACATTTCCTAGGCTCGCAGGACGAGAGCAACCCAATCGCCGCCTCGGTATTGCCGCAAATGGAGAGAGCGGCCGGTAACCGTCTGGCGACTTTAGCCAAACCGGCATTGTTCGAGGTTGAAGTCATTTCGATCGAAACAGTCTCCGACCAAGTAGTCTTTGATATACAGACTGCAAGTAACACTTTCCTCACAAACAGTGTTGTGGTCCACAACTGCTTTATCCAGTCGGTCGACGATGATCTCGTCAACGACAACGGCATCATGGATTTATGGGTTCGTGAAGCGCGTCTCTTTAAGTATGGAAGCGGCACCGGAACGAATTTCTCCAATTTACGAGCCGAGGGCGAGAAGCTATCAGGCGGTGGCACTTCGAGCGGTCTTATGTCATTTTTGCGCGTGGGCGATCGCGCTGCCGGAGCCATCAAGAGCGGCGGAACCACGCGACGAGCAGCTAAGATGGTTATCCTCGACGTCGACCACCCGGACATCGAGAAGTTCATAAATTGGAAGGTTGAGGAAGAGAAAAAGGTAGCCGCACTAATCGCAGCGGGATATCCAAGCTCTTACGAAGGCGAAGCCTATTCGACTGTTTCGGGTCAGAACTCCAACAATTCTGTTCGTATCCCGGACAAGTTCGTCGATGCCGTCCGTAATGATGCATCGTGG
>DASZFB010000076.1:0-14273 GCA_035940275.1 Candidatus Eremiobacteraceae bacterium
AATGAAACGGAAACCCAAAAAGCGTGCGGCGTCGAAGCCGGCCAAGAAAGCAAAGAAGAGCGGCGCAAAGGCGCTGGCCCGCAAGCCTGCGCGCGCCAAAGCCAAGAGCCGGACGAAAACTTCGAGCCGCGCCAGCGCGAAAGTCGCGAAAAGCACAAAGGCCAAGCAGCCGGCCGCCAAACGATCGGGCAGTCCGGCGGCACGCACGAATGGCGCTCCCGCAGGGCGGGTGCCCAAACCCAAGCCCGAGCCGGTCCTCGAACATGCGGCTATCGTCGAGGAGGAGAGTGCGATCATTATCGGCGGGTATGATGAGACAGAAGACCTCGATGAAACTTACACGGAAGAGGAAGAACCGGAGGAGCCGGAAGAGGATTATTGATGCTGCGTTAGCGGCAACTCATGCGAGGCGGGGCCCACCGGGTCTCGCCTCGTTGTTTTTATGACAGCCGTTGCGTGCGAGCGTAGTATTCACTCGCGTCGAACACGTTTGCAAACGCACCTTTGATGAAGAGCGCGCGCAAGACCACAAAACCGATAGCTAGTCCGATGAGCGAACTCAAACCCGCCTCGGGTCCGAACGAGCCGCCGGTGAGCCACTGCGGACCACTGACGCTCTGCGTAAAAACGGTAGGCACAGGCATGACGACTCCGCTGAGAGGGAGACCGTAGACGGGGCCCTCAAAAAGATTCCACGCCAGATGCGCGCCGAGCGCCAGCCACAACGATTTCGTCCAGACAAGACTCATACACGCCCACAACCCGAAGGCCAGTAAGCCGGCAAGCGTGAGCACGAGTTGCTCGCGCCAATGCGGATTGCTCAGATGGAGTGCAGCAAAGGCAAGCGAGCTTATGACAATAGCGGGTACCAGTCCCCATTCTTCCCACAGATTCTGCAAGACATAGCCGCGAAATGACAACTCTTCAAGCAACGCACCGGCGAGGAGAACAACGCCTGCGACTGCGATGAGATTCAGGTCGTTTGTCAGGCTGGCGTGACCGGTGACATGCGACGATCCCGAAAGCCACAGCGTCGCGTTCGCGACCGTCTGCATGCCGGCGCCGAAGAGAATGCCGAGGCCTAGCAGGCGCAACCAGGGGCCGCGCAGCGCGAACCCGAGCGAGACAACCGAGCGTCGATCGATATAGTGGCGGAAGAAAAAAGAAACGAACAATACTGCAACGGCCGTAATGACCTCGCCCGCAATCATCTCGGAAAAAGTTATTTGCGGTGTATACGGTTCTCGCGTCACGTAGTCGTAGATATCGTATAGCACTGCAGCCACGAAGACCACAGTGATCGCATAAATGATCACGCGCCAAGGCGGCCGCAGCCGGTCATCTTTAATAAAGAGTTTGCCGATCATCGGTCCGGCGGAATGTTGCGCTTTTGTGGGGAACAACCTTGCATGAAGACGCAGCCGGAAACGCAGACATCTTCGAGCGTTGCGCAGCGGTTATTGGGCGCCTGGAGGGCCGAGATCGAGGCAACTGCCGTCTATACGCTGCTCGTCAAGCGGGAGAGGGATGCACGGCGCGCCGATATTTTGCGTCGTATGGCGGAGTCGGAAGAGGGTCACAGGCGCCGGCTGGAAGCGCGCATGACCGAGCTCGGCATCGACATACCCGACCCCAAGTCTGTGCGATTGTCACCTTGGCTTGAGCTGCAAGCACGGGTCGCGCCTGTTGGGCGGTTGCTGGCTGCGCGTGAGGCTGCAGAGTCGCTGGATATCGAGGAACTATATTCGACGCCGACGGGCGATGCGCAGACCGACCAATTGTTAGCCGCAATTCGGCTGGAAGAAGAATCTCACGCGCGCGCGGTGCACGAACTACAGCGCAGTCCTTCTGCGCACGACCCGCGACCTGCAGCGCAAGGCCCTCCGTCGGTGCAAGGCAAGCTCGATCGCATTCTCCGCCGCGAAAAGTGGCATCAAAGCGGCTCGGGTTGGATCGCAGGTGCCATTTATGGTGCCAACGACGGTCTTGCAGCAGTTTTCGGCATCATCGCCGGCGTCTCGGCCGCGACCGGAGGCTCCAGCTTCGTACTGACCGCCGGTCTTTCAGGAGCCATCGCTTCCGCCGTCTCTATGGCAACGGGAGCTTTTTTGGCAGAACGTTCGCAGGCTGAAGTCGCAGCCGCGAATCTCGCGCGCGAACGGCAAGAGATTGCACAACATCCGGAAGAGGAGAAAGAAGAACTCTCTCTTCTTTATCAGCTCAAGGGATTGCCCCAAGAAGACGCTGACCTGCTCGCGGAAAAACTCTCCAAAACACCAGAGGCGATGCTCAATGTGTTGGCGATGGAAGAATTCGGCAGCGGGAAGAGCGGGAGTAACCCGACGCAAGCCGCACTTGCTGCCGGCATCAGCACGGGAATCGGAGCAATCATTCCCGTCATCCCCTTCTTTTTCATGACAGGCCCTCCGGCTATCATTACCGCAGCCGTGGTTTCGCTTATTGCCCACTTCCTGGTAGGCGCCGCAAAATCGCTTGTGACGCTGCGAAGCTGGTGGTCGTCTGGGCTTGAAATGACGCTCGCCGGTGTGATCGTTGGCGGAGTTTTGTACGGAGTCGGTCTGTTGTTCCGAGTGTCAGGCCAGTAAACGAAGCCGGGCTTATGGGCGATCGTCAACCCAGACCGCTCCATCAGGGGTGAATTCTTTTTTCCAGATCGGGGCTCGGGCCTTGACCTGATCGATGACATACTCGCAGGCTTCGAACGCTGCGCCGCGATGTGCCGCCGAGACCGCGACGATAACTGAAGGCTCACCGACAACGAGCCGTCCGCTGCGGTGGTGAATAGCGACGTGTTTGATCGGAAAGCGCGACGTCGCCTCATCCGCGATTTGCTCGAAGACGTGCTCTGCCATCTCCGGATACGCTTCGTACTCGAGAGCGACGACATCATGCCCGCGAGCATTGTCGCGAACCCGGCCGACGAATGTGACCACACCACCTGCATCGTGTCTCGATACCACCGCCGTAATGGCGTGCTCGTCGAGCGGCTGCGAACTCAGGCTGAAGCGCTTTGTCATCCGCCGGCCATAGGCGGAAGCAACGCAAGCTCATCGCCGTCGCGCAGCGGGGTGGCAGGATTGACGTGGTTGCGGTTTATGGCAAAAGCCACACGAACACTGGCCGACTTAAGCTTTGGGAACGAACCGCAAAGGGAGCCCAGCACTTCCGCTGCACTCGAACCATCGGGTACGTCTGCGATGTACGTCGAAAGGCCGGTTGCTTCGCGATGGGAGGCAAAAAATCGCACGGTCACGCGCATGGGCCCGTTTGACTACCACGTATGCTGCGCGAAACCATGCGCCAGGCGCCTAGGATATGCGTGCCGGGCGTACAATTCGGTACCTTCCGCACGCATCCGCACATAACAATTCGGAGGATCACAAAATGGCGTTCGAAGTCCCGCCGCTTCCATATCCCTACGCAGCTCTAGAACCGACCATCGACGCGCAAACGATGACCCTGCACCACGACAAACATCATGCCGCGTATGTTTCGAACCTCAATGCTGCAATCGAAAAACACCCCGCACTCGCGAGCAAGAGCGCAGAGGATCTCCTGCGCGATCTTAACGCGGTGCCCGAAGACATACGCGCGGCTGTGCGCAACAATGGCGGTGGCCACGTGAATCACAGCATGTTCTGGACGATCATGGCACCCGGGAAGGGTGGCGAACCTAAGGGTGGTCTTGGCGACAGCATTCGCAGTACGTTCGGCGACCTCGAAACGTTCAAAAAATTGTTCGTCGACACCGGTGTCAAGCAGTTCGGCAGCGGTTGGGTGTGGCTCGTGCGTGCAAAGGACGGGAAACTTTCGGTCGTTAGTACGGCAAATCAAGACAATCCGATGTCAAATGGACTCGCACCGATCATGGGCAACGACGTCTGGGAGCACGCGTACTATTTGAAATATCAGAATCGCCGGGCAGATTACCTCAACGCATGGTGGAATGTCGTTGACTGGGATGCCATCACGCGCCGCTTCGAAGCTCGCTGAGCTGCGGCGATGGCACTACTGACGGGCAAAAAAGCCTGTGTGCTCGGTGTTGCCAACCGCTGGAGCATCGCGACTGCCATAGCGCGCGCGCTCCACGCGCATGGAGCATCGGTCATGCTCACCTGCGAAGGTGAGCGCACGCGCGATGAGGTGGAAAAACTCGCAGCGGAGCTTGGCGGCGGGCCAACGACTTCCGCAGATGTTGCCAAAGATGAAAGCATCGCTGCGCTCCGGGAGTTCATAGCGCAACATTTCGGCAAGCTCGACGTCTTGGTACACAGTCTGGCGTTCGCTCGGAAGGAAGAGCTGGCTGGGAAGTATTTCGGTACGTCGCGGTCCGGTTTCGCCTTGGCGCTCGACATCAGTGCGTATTCGCTCGTCGCTTTGTGCCGCGAACTGCAGCCCGTTTTCGCCGAGCGTGCATCGGTAATGACCATGACGTACTTTGGTTCCGTGCGCGCGGTGCGCAACTACAACGTCATGGGAGTTGCGAAGGCGGCGCTGGAGTCGTCCGTACGGTACCTTGCCGAGGACTTAGGCGAATTAGGGGGGATTCGCGTGAATGCAATCTCCGCAGGGCCAATTAAGACTGCGTCTGCACGAGCAGTGGGCGGTTTCACCGCGATCCTGGGCGAGGTTGCTTCTAAATCGCCGCTGCGTCGCAACGCAACGGCCGAAGACGTTGCCGGAGCCGCTGTCTTCTTAGCGAGCGATCTCTCGTCGGCAATAACTGGCCAAGTCCTCTACGTGGACGCGGGTTACAATATCTTAGGCATTGTTTAATGAATGTAGCGGTCGAGCTTGACTCGACCGACCTTTGAAGCAACAGACCTTTAGGTCTGTTTTTTTCTCATCGGTTACGAGAGGTCCAACGCTGACCGATGCTAAAGCGAAAGGTCCGCTAATCAGTTAGGAGGTGAGGGTTGTGGGTTTGACCTGGCAGGATGCCGAGGACATCGGATTCGAGTTATCTCAAGCATACCCAGACGAAGATCCGAAGCAGATTCCCATGCCCGAGCTTCTACGTCTCGTGACCGAACTCGACGATTTCGAAGACGATCCCGAAAAAGTTGACGAGCTAACCCTCGAGCGCATCGCCGAGGCGTGGGCCGAGGAGTTCGCACACCAGACGTAACTTCATACCGAGATTTCAAGCCATGGATTCGGTTCTCGGCCTGTTTCCTCTGAATACGGTTCTGCTGCCTGGCGCAGCTCTACGGCTGCATATCTTTGAGGATCGCTACAAAGCCATGATGGCGCAGTGCATCGAGCAGGGACTGCCATTCGGCGTGTTGCTCGACCGAAAGGGCCATGAGGTCGGCGAGGATCTCGATCCCGTTGCCGTCGGGACCGCAGCCACCATTCGACAGGTTACGAAGCTGCCGGCCGGGCGGCTCTTCGTGGTCGCACAGGGCACGCGGCGTTTTAAGATCGATCGCGTGTTAGGCACAAGCCCCTTTTGGCGCGCGGAGATTTCCTTCTTAGAGGAAGTTGACGGCCCATCAGACACTGCTTGCCGTTTGCGCGAAACGGCCATCGAGCGATTCAAAGACTACCTTGGGGCGCTGCTTGCTGTGTCGGGCAGCGAACTTGAGACGATCGATTTGCCGACCGATGCCGCCGCTTCGTCCTATATCATTGCAGACGCCCTCCAAGTCACGGTCGGCGTCAAGCAACAACTTCTCGAGGCGGCGTCGGCGGCGGAACGGCTTCGCGCTGAGCTTAAGTTGCTCGACGAAGAGACGCACCGGTTGCGCTCGCTGCGTGCGCAAGGAGCGCGAGAAGATCGGCGAACGCGGGAATCACCATTTAGCGCGCGCTTCTCGCTCAACTAAAGTAACACGTGCTTATGGCTGTTCTCGACACGCTACGCGACCGGTTGCAAGCACGTCAGCGGGTGGCCCTGCACAACCCAACTGCACGACGTGCCGCCGTCCTCGTGCCGCTGTTGGGTTCAGAAACTAATCCAGATCTGTTATACTGCGAGCGCACGCACGACGTCCTCGACCACAAAGGCGAGATCTGCTTTCCCGGCGGTTCGTTCGAACCTGATGACGCGGGCGCCGTGAACGCCGCTTTACGCGAAGCGTATGAAGAGTTAGCGCTTCCGCCGGACAGCGTGCAGATCTTGGGCATGCTCGACGACGTGGAGACGCACGTTTCGAACTTTATTATCACGCCTGTGGTCGGATTTATTGACGGGCATCCCGATCTGCGACCAGATCCTCTTGAAGTGGCTCGCATCATTATGCTGCCGCTCGCCAGTCTGATGGAGCCCGGCGTCGAATCGACGCTGTCGCACGAGCACGAAGGAGCGACGCGGCTCATCTACGCATTTACACTTGACGGCAACCGCGTCTGGGGCGCAACCGGACGAATCACGCACACGCTTGTTGAAACGCTGCGCAAGGGTTAGGGCCGTGAGATTTGTCGTGCTCATCGAATACACGGACATGGCGGCACGGGAACGAGCCTTGCCGGTTCACCGTAATTACCTTGCCGCCGGCCGAGACAAGGGCACGGTTACCGAATCTGGTCCGTTTGCAGATGGCAAAGGCGGGATGTACATTCTCAACGTCAACGATGAGGACGAAGCCAAAGCATTCGTCGCGGGAGATCCCTACACAGCAGCCGGCCTCAAACTCATCTTGCGCCAGTTCCACTCAAGCCGCGATGTCAAGAGCTAAGGTGCGGGCGACGCTTTGCCTCTCGATTGTTGTGGCTGCTGGAATCGCGCTTTTTGCGCCCGTCTACCAGCCAGCCTCTGCCTTCGAAGTCCTCAGCGACCGAAGCGTTGCGGGCAAGCTGCCATGGGGAAAGGTATCTCGAAGTTTGGATCTGTCTCTCTCAAGCGATGCATACGCCTACGCTCAAGGTTCGCCTATCACCGTGAAGTTGATCCTCGAGAACCTTGGTAGAGATCTCGAGACATTCCCACCTTGCTCGGAGTGGGACTGGTATGGTTTTCAAATCAATGACCCTAGCGGCAACGTCGTGCAGCGCAAGGCTGATGGCAGCATTAAGACGTGTAGCTTCTCGCCGATCAGCTGGCACATTGTCTCTCGCGAGCTGCTCCAGTCAACTTTCAACCTGCGAAGCAAATACGATCTAACAACGCCCGGGGTTTACACAATTAGGGCGACTTCAAACATATATCTGCCAGCGGTACCGGCGACGCCGCAACCTGGTGCTAGCGCAAGTACGTATCCGTGGACGTTTCCGTTCTATACGACGGTTGAATCAAACACGATTACGGTCAAAGTCGAGGGCGCAAACGACTAGGACGCGGCTAGCCGCTATAGTCCTTCAGAATCTGCTGGATCTTGGTTGTAATGTCTAGTGCATCCGCTTGGCGGCGCTGCCACAGGTTCCGTCCAAAGATCAACCCGGTGACGCCCGCTTCCATCGAAGCGCGCGTCTTGCGCAGCAAGTCTTCGTCGCTGACTTTACTACCCCCCGAAATAAGCACGAGCGTGCGACCCGCAGACTTAACGACCTTGCGGATCGCCTCTTCTTCGGACATCTGGAGCGTCGGATAGGGCTTTGGCTGCTTCTCATCGTTTGAGACCTTGGGCACGTTGAGCTTGACGATGTCTGCGCCCATTTCGCACGCAACCCGTGCCGCATAGTCGACGGCATAGAGCGAATCCTGGCCACCCTTTTCCTTGACCGCTTTGCCACGTGGGTACGCCCACACAACAAGCGGCATCCCATAGCGGTCGCAATCCTCGCGCACGCGCGACAGCTGAGCAATGTCGTCACCTTGACGCGGGCTGCCGACATACAGGGTGTAGCCGACTGCGTCAGCTCCGATGCGAACGGCATCTTCCACAGAACCGGTCAGCGGCGAAAATGCGTCATCGTCGCCAGGAATATTCGTCTTGCCGTTGATCTTCAGCAAGAGCGGTATCTTGCCGGCATACTTGTAAAAATACTTGCGCGCTAGACCATAATGCAGCGCAATGCCCGAGTAGTTGCCCTCGAGCGCAAGGCGGTATTCGTAATCCGGATCGAGGCTGTCCGGGTTGTCGAAGAAATCGACCGGCCCATGTTCGAGACCCTGATCGATTGGGAGCAAAAGCAACGTGCCGTTTGCTGGGCCGTACTCATAGAGCAAGCGATGCAGCCGCGCACGCTTGCCAAGCGAAAGACCGAGATCGTCAAGCGATGGCCGCTGAACCTTCGTGAGCATGAGAGAACCTCCAAAAGCCGTACATTGATCGTTTCGGATTGGGTTAAGATGTACGCCTTAAGCCGAAGTTTTACCCGCGGACCTGGGTCTCAAGCGCGACGCTGGTAGCATGCTGTCGAGCCCAAGCGTAAGCCCGGTCGGCAAAACAATATTGATAAATGAGAGCGCCATCGCCGCTGCGTCAAGACCGCCAAGGGTGGTCACGTGCGCATATGAGCCTTTCATCAGGAAGTAGTTGAGCGGCAATAAGAAGCCAACCACTCCGCCGACTTGCGTCAACAGCCCAAGCAGAAGCGACACCCCGGTGAGAGTTTCACCCCAGGCGACAAGGTGACCGAACAATGTTGCATTGGGCAATACCACATGGACGATGAAGTCGTGATACGGGCCAGTCGTAGTGGCGCTCGCTTCTCGAACCATATCCGCCATGCCGTTGCCTGCGAATCCTGGATTGAGCAATTTAGGTACACCATGCGTCAACCAAAAAATACCGGTGTAGATACGAATGACAGCGAGCCATGTTGCATATTTTTGTGGTGCTGGAAGCATACCGCTCTTAGTTGACGATGCCGAAAATCGACACCTGTCGGAGGCGGGAACGATGGGGCGGCGAAATCGCCATGGTGGAACTTTTTGACATCACAGTAATCGGTGGGGGCCCGACTGGGCTCTTCGCGCTTTTCTATGCCGGCATGCGCGGCGCGAAGGCCAAAGTCATCGATGCGTTGCCCGAGCTGGGTGGACAGCTCTACGCGCTCTATCCTGAGAAATACGTTTACGACATGCCTGGTTATCCGGCGATCATCGCACAGGATCTCGTCAACCAATGTGTCGAGCAGGCGATGCAGTGGCCTCATGCAGTTTGTTTGGAAGAGCGCGTGTCAGGACTCGTGCGCCTTGACGACGGCACATTCAAGCTCACCACCGACAAGGGCGAACACCTTACAAAGACTCTGTTGTTAGCCTCCGGCATCGGCGCGATCAAGCCGCGAAAACTTCCCGCACCCAGCGCGGCGCAATTCGAGGACGTCGGACTCAGCTATTATGCGCGTAACTTCGATCGCTTCGCCGGCAAACGCGTCCTCATCGTCGGCGGGGGCGACTCCGCTGTTGACTATGCGCTCGCGATCGCGCCTCGCGCGACATCGGTGACAATCGTTCATCGCTCGCAGTTTCGAGCACACCCGCACACCGTCGATCAGATGCGCAAGTCCGAGGTTGACGTTCGTCAGCCAGATTTTGAGGTCAAAGAAGTACACGGAGATGGCAAGGTGCAGGCCGTCACCATCGTCCACAGCAAGACGAAGGAAGAATCGCGAATCGAGGTCGATGAGGTGCTCTGCGCACTCGGCTTCATTTCCGACTTGAGCGAGCTGAAGGCCTGGGGTATCGAGATTGAAGGCAACGGCGTCGTTATCGATCCATTCACGATGGAAACAAGTGTCAAGGGTATTTACGCAGCAGGCGACGTCATCAACCATCCGGGAAAACTAAAACTGATCGCATGCGGAACGTCGGAGGCGGCGATCGCGGTCAATCAGGCGATGGTGTACATCAATCCGAACAACAAAGTGCAGCCGGTCCATTCGAGCAATCTGACCCTGCCGATCACGGCAAAGTTAGGCGTGAAACCGTAGATGGAAAACGGACCTAAAGGTCCGTTGCTTCAAAGATCCGCTGCTTCAGATCTGCCAGGTTTCGACGTTCCAAAAATCCGTGTAGACAGGCTCGGGCAAAAAGCCCCGTAATTCAGTATTGACGGCGTATATTATGGGATCCCAGGCGAGCGGCACATATGGCAGATCGCGATTCATTTGCCGTTGGATGAGGGAATACAGGCGCTTCCGCGTTGGCATATCAAATGTTGAAATGGCTTGCACCGACCACCGGTCGACGTCAGAGTTTGAATAGAAGGCGTCATTCCAACCATGGGGTGAGAAATTTGCCGTTATGGTCAATATGGAGCGGTCGGGGTCGGGATCGGCACCCCAGTCGTCAACGATCGTATCGAATTTGCCGTTGTTTGCAACTCCCTGGGGACCATACATGACGTTTCGAGGGACCGTTTTGATGTCAACCGCGACGCCAACATCTCGCCAGGCTCGCTGGATTTCTTGCGCCATTGCGCTCAGCGTATTCTGTTCCGTTTGGTTGAGCATTGCAAACGAAAGGGTGCGGCCGTTTTTGACCCTCACTCCATCAGGTCCGACGATCCAACCGTCTTGGTCCAGCATCGATTTTGCAAGAGCCACGTCATACATCGGTGCCCCCGTCGGGTCGTAGGCCCAACTCGTCGGTGGTATGAGCGTTTGAGCCAGTGTCGCGGTACCGAGATACGCGGTTCTGACGATCCGCTCGCGGTCGAGCGCAAGGACAAGCGCGCGGCGCAGCTGCGGGTCGTTGAACGGTTCGCGCTTGAGATTAAACGTGAGGAACCGCTCCAACAATGTCGGCTCAAGCATCGCGTGAATGCCGGCTATTGATTGGATCTGCGAATACTGAGCGGGTGTTAACTGCCGGGCAACATCAAGCTCGTGGCTTGCGACCATTGCCATCTGCGTGTTCGGATTGACAACAATGTGAACGTCGATCTCGCGCAGCTTTGGCGCGCCGGCGAAATAATGAAGATTGGGCTTCAGCACCATGAGCGAGCCATGATCCCAGCGATCGAGCAGGAAGGGTCCTGTGCCGACGGGATGTTTGCCGAATGGATCGGTGTTGATGTCCGCGGACTTCTCAAGGAGGTGCTTGGGCACGACGAAGCCGCCGGTTCCCCGCTCGAAGAGCTGAATCACCGCAGGTGCATATGGCGCGTTGAGGTGCAACACAACGGTGTAGCGGTCCGGCGTCGTAATCGACGTGATGTGCTTGTAGTAGGAAGCATAAAAACTATTGACCTTAGGGTCGATGTACAGGCGATAGGTAAAGACAACGTCGTCAGACGTGAATGGCGCCCCGTCTTGCCAGGTGACGCCGTGGCGCAGGTGATAGGTAATCGTCTTAGCGTCTGGGCTTATGCCGCCGTTGGCAAGCGATGGAACTTGGGTGGCTAGATCGGGCAGCACATTGCCCCGATCGTCTAGTTTCACCAGGCCGTTGAAGATCGCGCCTTCCATGTAGCCTTCTTGGATAAGACCGCTTATCACCGGGTTGAGTGTGTTGGGTTCTTGGATGATCGCCAGGCGCACGATGCCGTGAACGGTGCCGCGATTTGGACGAGCAGCAGTGCCACTGTACGTCGTTACCTTCGAGCAGCCCGTTGCCATGAGGAGCGCGATGCCGCAGATGAGGCCAACGAAGAACCCGGCTTGTCTGGAACGGAAGAAAGCCGGCGACGTTGCCGGCTTTATTTCACGCAACACGTGCTTGATCAGGGCGTCGTCCGCGCGACCGGAGTTGCGGGTGCGACCGGCGCGCTGAGAAGGTCGTAGAAGCGCACGGCCACGAGCGCTGAGAACGCATACGTGAAACCGCCGATGGCGAATGCGAGGATAATCTCGAGTGCGGGAACATGTTTGAACAGCCCAAGAACGATTTGGCCGACGAACGTCACGACAATAATTCCCAAGAACGCTATAAGGCTGGGTGCAAGATTTTGCCGCGCGAGCCGGTACGAAGTCCCCAGAGCCTGCATCGCTCCTTGATTGCTAATAACGATCGCCGGCAACGCGTACATCCAGAAGAAACTGAGCACGATGGCCAATATGATGCCCAGACCGAGAGCAAGGATGAGCAAACCGCAAACGATGCCGACAACGATCGAGATAAAAAACAAAACGAGTAATGGTCCGAGCCTGCCAAAAGCTTTCGATATACCTTTTGCGAGATCAGCGGGCTGGCCGCGCCACACATCCTCAGCCGCAGCCATCACCGCCGCGCAAGCCAAGAGATACAGAATGAAAATAACGACGCCGCCGACGATAAAGGTCACACCGCCTGCTCCAGCGAGTGCAAGCAACGCGCTGGGATTAGGGGTTTGTTGCCCTCCGGTGGCTCCCATCATACCGGCCCCAACCAGAGATCCCACCGTGGCGAGAACCACGAAGACGAGGAACGCAGAGGCGACAAGTGCCGCCACTCCAGTTGGAATAGCGAGAACCCAGTTCTTCAGAAGGGCTTGAAACGCGTTCTGCAGTTCAGCTACAGCGTCGATCTGGCGGTTGACCATCACATGCCTCCATCCGGCTTCACGAATAGGAAGCCCGCTTGGCTAGAGACGTCTTTTATTTTATAAAACGAATTGTCGCCGGGTAGTGATAGGCGATTCCTTTGTTCGCCTGCACGCCCGCAATAATGACGAGCACGAGGTCGGCGAGGCCCACGAGTCCGATAAGCGGGAACAGGAGTACGCCGATGGCGATGAACGTCAGTATCGTTGCGACGATACCCGCACCGACCATGTATAAGGTCATCGAAATCTGAAAATTCAACGACTCTTTGCCATACTCGTTAACGATTGGCATCTCGTCTTTCTTTACCAACCAGACGACAAGCGGGCCGATGACATTCCCGAAGGGAATAATCAGGCCGGCCAGAGCCGACAAGTGAGCGAGCATCGGCCAGAGATTGTCACTCGTGGTAGCTGAGCTTTTGTCGGGAGGATTGACCATCGGGAGCCTCCATAAAAACGTTGTCCAGCAAGTAATTGAAGCAAACTTCAAATTCTAAAGCAGCGCAAGCTCGCATTGCTAGGGCACAACGAGGTTCTCCTGCGCTTGAGGCCCGCAGGCCGGGAAAAGCGGGCTGCAGGCAGAATAAAGAACACTCCCAGCGCCACACGAGGAACCAATTTTTGACCGATCTGCTCACGCTTGGCGGCCGGACCTTCAGCTCACGCCTGATCGTGGGAACAGGCAAGTTCTCCAGCCCTGAACTCATGGCCGATGCTCTTGCCGCTTCGGGCACTGAGATGGTGACCGTCGCGCTGCGCCGCGTCGACCTCGATGCGCCGACGAACTCGATCACGGACTTCATCGACCAGTCCAAATACCTTATATTGCCGAACACTTCGGGCGCAGCTGATGCGGATCAGGCGGTACGGCTCGCGCGGCTGGCACGCGCGGCCGGGTTGCCGCCGTGGATTAAGGTGGAGGTAATCCCCGACCCACGCTATCTCATGCCAGACCCGGTTGAAACCCTCAAAGCCTGCGAAGTTCTGGTGCGCGAGGGATTCATCGTGCTGCCCTACATACACGCAGATCCCGTGCTCGCCAAGCGGCTTGAGGAGGTGGGCACTGCCGCGGTCATGCCGCTTGCAGCGCCGATCGGTTCGGGTAAGGGACTTAAAATGAAAGCTGCGATCGCAATCATCATCGAGCAGGCGACGGTGCCAGTTGTGGTCGACGCGGGCCTTGGCGTTCCTTCACACGCCGCCGCCGCCATGGAGATGGGCGCCGACGCGGTGCTCATCAACACCGCGATAGCAACCGCCGCTCACCCCGCGCGGATGGCACACGCATTTAAGCTCGCAGTGGAGGCGGGGCGTGAAGGGCGCCTCGCTGGGCGCGCACCGGAGCTGCCGATCGGCTCGGCATCAAGTCCGCTGACCGGCTTCTTGCGATCGGTGGAATAGCGTGTCGTTCGCAGAGCAATTCTCGCCCAAAGCCGTCTACGACGCTGTTGCCCGAGCGGAGCGAGCGAGCGTCGATGACGTCCGAGCCGCAGTTACTGCCGGTGTGCCGGATACCGCCGCTGCAGCGACGCTTTTGTCTGGGGCCGCCATGGGCATTATTGAAGAGCTTGGCCAGGCCGCACACCGGCTGACCATCGATCGGTTCGGCAAGACCGTTGCGCTTTTTGCTCCGTTGTACCTCAGCAATGACTGCGTCTGCACCTGCACGTACTGCGGCTTTTCGATGGGGCTCGACATCAAGCGCAAAACATTGCGCATTGATGAAGTCGCACGCGAAGCGCGTTCGCTCGCCGGACATGGTTTCCGAAACATCTTGCTTGTCTCGTCCGAGCATCCCAAATACGTTCAGACAGGCTATTTGGCGCAGTGTGTGGGCGAAGTGAAACGTCTCGCGCAGTATGTTGCACTCGAAGTGGCGGCCGCTGAGCAACCTGA
>DASZFB010000077.1:0-4962 GCA_035940275.1 Candidatus Eremiobacteraceae bacterium
TAAGAAGTATCGGTACCCACACGAGCAGCCCAAAGATCACGAGCATCGTCGTCAGTAGGCGAGTCGCGAGAAGCGTCATGCAATTCGTGAGAAGAGCCACAGCGGCGAGTGCGAATGCAACCGTCGTCGTCACCGCCCAAAACATCTGACTAGGTGGAAGCCATTTCGGAACAAGACTCGCGGTAGGTCCAAGATGAATCGCCTGTTCGACGGTAAACGAAGCGACACAGACGCCCATGAGAATGCGGGCGATCCGACCAACGGTTTCCGGCGAGAATCTGGGAGACAAACGCGCGTAAACGATCGCCGGCCCGATCACGAGGGAGAACCACTCGAAGAAGTTGCCCCAGCGATCGTAAACCTGCGGTTTGGCGATGATTCGCGGCACGTACAGCAAAGCGAGGACAAGATACACCGCGACGAGGACGGCTGCGCCCATTTTCGCGGTGCGAGGAAACTGAATCGCAAGGCCGCCCAAGATCTGGGCGGCAGCTGCGACGTAGAGGAAGACCGGGCCTGTGGTAGCGTTCAGAATGGAACGCAACTGATCCCAATCTTTATAATCGTGCCAGACCAGCGTGATAACGCCAAAGGCCACAGCCGCCACCCCGAACAGGTGACGGCCGAGGTTTGGACTCGCGAATGGATTTAGTCGATGAGGAGCTGCGAGCGCGAGCGCGATCATCGTGCCGCGCCGCTAGCCGGGTCGATACCCGCCGCAGTGCATCGGAACTTCCCATGGCGGCGATTCACGGATGATATTGTAGTCGAAACAATCCGAATTCGTGGGGTCTTGGTACGGAGCGATCGGCATAGCGCCACTCACCGGATGGGGCGGCAGCGCAGTGTACGGGGCTAGCATTTTCTTGAACATCACGGGAGTCACTCGATAACTTTGCGCGATCTGCTCAACGATTGGGCGGTCCTGCGCCGCGAGGTTGGAGGGCACTTGCGCGAGGAAAACCAGGTTCTTATACAATCCAAGGTAATCGGGCTGAAGCGAGCACAGAATGCCCTCAAATTTCCATGATTTCGCGCCTGCGATCCAGCCTCCGAGGAATTGGGAGCACATCGGAAGTCTCATTTGCGTCACGCTTGCGATCGTGATTTGCGGCGCGGGTTGCCCTCCCTTCGCGGCCCCCTTCTGGATGATCGTCGTGAACTTGTCGCTCAAACTCGCACTGAACGGAAGCGCGAAGGCGACTTCGCCGCTGACGTTGCTCCCTGGGCTGGCATTCTTCGCAACGACGAGAACTCCAAGGTTAACCGCTTCGCCATTTGGGCCCGCTACCCAGACAAAACCATTCGCTCCTTTCTTGAGCGACCAGCCAGCGGGAATCCCCACCGACGCCGTCTTGTCGTCGGTCGTCACGGTTTTTAGTGTGCCCGCTGAAGCGATGGCCACGGACGACTGCAGCATCAGAGCACCGCAGATCGCCAACAATCCGATAGCAAAGACGCGCACAATGGGGTGGCCATGAGACTTCACAATAGAATTCCCTTCATAGACTCGGTTTGCGGCAAGAATCTCTTCGTTCAGGACATTGTTGAAGGCGACGCCAGTTCCCTAGGGGATTTTAGCCTTTAGATAATCGTCATGATTGCTAACCGTGGCAGACCCCTCGAGCATGAACGCATCGCCCTCGTCGTGCGTCGTCTTTCCGTGGAACCCAAAACGCTGAACGATAAAGTTCGTCGGACAGCAGTGCGCCTGGCCTGGAAGATATATGGGATTGATGGTGTAGAGGCGATTGTTTGCAAAATGCGCATCGAGTCGATCGCCATCCATGGAGCTCTTGCTGCCATTCATCGCGGTGATGAGCCCGAGATTTGTGGTAAGAGGTCCGTTACCGCCATCGCCAACCGCAAAGACGTGAGCGTACGATGCGCCGCCATTGGTTCCACTGAAGATCATGACGAGACCAACCCATCGCCCTTGAACGACGCCTTGAACAAAGCTACCCTCTGTGGGCGTAGGGGCGCTCGGAAGCGCCACCACCCCGCACGGGGTTTTCTTCTGCGCAAGCAGCTCGGGGTTCGGTGAGCACGTCACATGCTTGATCTGCGAAACCGGAATGAGATCGGCTGTCACGCGAGTCGAAAACCCAAATAATGAGGCTATTGCCAGCGCTGCGGCGCAGTAGTGGATCTTCATTCGATCACCTCACGAGCCGCTGGATACCGGGCAAAGCGCGCTCAGCGCTTTCACATCGTCTGGGTTGGGCTGCGGAAACCGAAACCGATACTGTAGGATGTAAGCGGCCGGCCCTTCGCGGAATATAAAGGCGTCGTTGTTTTGCGTCGTCTTGTCCGTGGATGTCGCCACCCCGATCGCGACGATGTGCGCCGCGTTGACGCCGCAGATCGTCTGCGTGTCGTGCGTGATCGTCACTCCGGGGCCGCTCAAGCCCTTGATCCAATCGGCCTGCAGCTCCGAGACCTTGCAATCGCAAACGTTCTTCGTCGCGGACAAGGTACTATACGTGCCGTCGGGCTCAAGCCTACCGTAGTTCGCATACATGCCCTTTGTGGAAAGGTCACCTTTCACCCAAGGCGCCGGTAAAAGCGGGTTGGACTGAGTGGCCATAACGGCCAACAATGCGATAATCATGCGAGTACGTTGGTAAGGGGTGTGCCGGTTACCTCGCGCTAGGCGTAATCGTTCGAGGGATTCCAGTCGGCGCGGCCCGACGGCAGCAGATCGAACAAGTTCCACACCGGGCTCAACAGATCGATGCCGCCGACTTCCCCCAACATGAACGCGTGCGAGACGTACGTGTTTCGTATCGCCGACCCGTCCTTCGTAAATACCAACACCGTTTCGACCGGATCGCCGTTGATGTCTTCAGCGCCCGTGTCGCGGGCGAACGCCGGACCATCGTCGGAGAGCAAACGAATCGAGTCCCAACCTCGGCGCTTCGCCCACGCCTGCAGCTTTTCGACGGGCGCCCGCGTGGCGACCACGATGTTGGCGCGCTGTTCGACGTGCTTGGCAACCCCGTTCAGTCCGTCGATCCACATCGAGCACATCGGGCAGAACTCGTCGTCGTCGGCCCAATACATGACATGGTACACGATCAGCTCGGAGCCCCGCGAAAAGAGTTCGGATAACCGGACGCGCCGCTCGCCCTCGAAAAAGGCGTAATCTTGAACTTCGGGTCCGGCAGGGAGCGTCCGGCGTTTGGCCGCCACGGCTGCGACCTGTTTTCGAAGCGCCTCTTCGGCGCGATACAGATCTTCTCGCGCGGTCTTGTACGCGTCGCTCGCGCCGGGCATAACAGGAATCGCATCTCGCACAGAAACTGCTTGTGCCATCATTCTCCTCCTTGGCTGCTAGCGGTCCACTTGGGCCATCTGTTTCTCGCCGTATCGCGGGCCGGCTACCTTTTCCGGCGACAGCGCCGCGTCGAGCGCAGACATGTCTTCAAGCGTGAGCGACACGGATGCCGCACCGACGTTCTCGTCCAGATAGCGGCGCCGCTTCGTGCCCGGAATCGGCACGACGTCCGATCCCTTGTAGAGCAGCCACGCCAGCGCGATCTGCGCGGGCGTGACGCCCTTTCGCGTCGCGAGCTCGCGCACGGCCGCCGCGGCTCGCATGTTCGCATCGAAATTCGCGCCCTGATAGCGCGGGTCGTTGCGCCGGAAATCGCCTTCGGGATAATCCTCCGCGCGCTTTACCGAACCCGCAAGAAAGCCACGCCCGAGGGGTGCGAAGGGAACCAGACCGATACCGAGTTCGCGCAAGAGCGGAATGATGCGCGGTTCGAGGTTGCGCTCCCACAGCGAGTACTCGCTTTGAAGTGCGGAGATGGGGTGCACCGCGTGCGCACGCCGGATCGTCTTCTCACCCGCCTCCGACAACCCAAGGAAACGCACCTTGCCCTCCCGCACCAGCTCGGCCATCGCGCCGACCGTTTCCTCGATTGGTACTGCCGGATCCACACGATGCTGATACAAGAGGTCGATGCTATCGGTGGCGAGCCGCCGGAGCGAACCTTCAACCGCCTCGCGCACGTGCTCGGGTCGGCTGTCCAACCCGGTTATACCGTCCGCGCCGAACTTGAAGCCGAACTTCGTCGCGATAACGACGGCGTCTCGCCTGCCCTGCAACCCGCGAGCCAGAAGCTCTTCGTTTGTATACGGGCCGTATGCTTCGGCGGTGTCGAAGAACGTCACACCAAGTTCGATCGCACGGTGAATGGTCGCAATGGATTCCTGCTCGTCGCGTTCTTCCGGGGTGCCGTAGGACTGACTCATGCCCATGCAGCCAAGGCCGATCGCGGAGACGGTGAGGCCTTGTGTGCCGAGTTTGCGCATGCTCAACATAGGTTGCTCCATGGCCCAACTCACCGCGGCTCGTCATCCATAACGATTCATATCCATTTATCACGGGAGCGCGGCGGCGATCGCTTTGCCGACGTCTTCGGTGCTCGCGTGCCCGCCGATGTCACGCGTGCGCGGCCCGTTTCGCAGCACCGATTCAATCGCCTTCATGATGGCATCCGCGGCGTCGATGTGACCGAGATGTTCGAGCATCATCGCGCCGGACCAGATCTGCCCGATGGGATTGGCGATGTGTTTGCCGGCGATGTCCGGCGCTGAGCCATGCACCGGTTCGAACATCGAGGGGAACTCGCGCTCCGGGTTGAGGTTCGCCGACGGCGCGATGCCAATCGTGCCGGTGACCGCGGGCCCAAGATCGGAGAGGATGTCGCCGAACAGATTCGACCCCACGACGACGTCGAACCAATCGGGGTGCTGCACGAAATGCGCGGTCAAGATGTCGATGTGGTATTGATCGGTTTTCACATCGGGATATTGTGGTGCCATCGCCCGCACACGCTCGTCCCAATACGGCATCGTGATGGCGATGCCGTTCGACTTGGTGGCCGAGGTGAGATGCTTTTTCGGCCGGCTCCTGGCAAGCTCGTATGCATAGCGCAAAATACGGTCGACGCC
>DASZFB010000078.1:0-4746 GCA_035940275.1 Candidatus Eremiobacteraceae bacterium
TGACATTGACCTGATTGATCGAATCGGGATCGAGGTTTTTCTTCGTTATTCTTACAACCGCAATCGCCTGGGTACGGCTCTGCGCAAACGGCGCCATTTGCGAGTGAAGTGCTGACGAAACGCCCGCACGATTAGAACACCCCAATCCGACGATCGCCGCAACCATGAGCATGACCACGATGCGGAACCGCGAGATATATACTTGTCGCAACATTATGGCAACATTATACCCAAAATGTGGTGACGGCAACCTAACCGGTGGGTACATAAATGCTATGCCCACCGAAACGATAAGCGAACAGCGCTGCGCGCGCACACACTGCAATTGCGACATCTCGACAGCATCGCCGAGCGCATTCTGTTGCGATCTTTGTGAGAATCAGCGTGACCGCCGAGGCCGGTGTCAGTGTGGCCATCCCGCCTGTGGCGGTCTCTCAGACACGAACATCGATGTGGGCATGCGCATTCGGGAGCGTGTCGCGCAGTAGTAGGTTTGAGGCTTTACGCCCAGGGGATACGTACGAAAGAGAGCGATACTCATTTTTGGCTTCAATGGAGCAAAAACAATGCGATTTATAAAGGACGTGACGACCGTGCGCGCCCGAGCACGAGAGCACATCGACCGGGGTGCGGTGACGGAAGAACTCAAAGTCAATGCTGAAGAAGTGTGCACGATCTTAAATGAAGCACTTGCAACCGAGCTTGTGTGTATTCTGCGCTATCAGCACCATTATTACATGGCGTCAGGAATCCACGGCCCGATAGTTAAGGCGCAGATGAAGGAGCACTGGAACGAAGAGCAGCGCCACGCGAACATATTGGCAGAGCGAATTCAGCAACTTGGTGGCGTGCCTGATTTTAGCCCGAGCGGCCTAACGAAGAGTCACACGGAATACGAAACGGGGCACGATCTAGCGGACATGGTGCGCGAGGACCTGATCGCGGAGCGCATCGTGTGCCAGACATATGCTGAAATCATTCGGTATTTGTCGGACAAGGATCCGACGAGCCGTACGCTTGTGGAAGAGATACTGCGCAACGAAGAAGAACACGCCGACGACCTCGCACAGCTTTTGTTTGCATTAGATCCTTCGACCGGCAAGATGGCGCAAGAGTGGACCGGTAATGGCAAGCAGAAAGAGATCAAATCGGGCAAATCTGGCAGCAAGAACTAACCGACTCGGCGCGTGACGGCTTTCTGGGCGGTCGCATTCTCAGCAATGGCGGCAGTCTGTTTTGTGGCGTGTCGCGGCGCGCCGCAGGGCTTGCGTCCCATCTACGTGATCCTTGGCCTTCTCTTCATCGTCTTTGCTGTAAGGGATCTCGTGAGCCCCTTCGCTTACAATCTGGGCTACTGGCTCGGAATTACGACCATCCTGGCGACGGTTGTGGTCTTCGAGTTGGAACGAAGGAGTTTATTCAAAAAGCGGTAGCGGCTTAACCACACCTTAAGCAACGCTTTTGCGCATCCAGGATGATACTAAGCGTTAGCTAACACATACGGCCCGGCGAGCAAGCCGGTCACTATCGTTAGGAGACCTCGCAATGGCAACAGCAGGAGCAACTAAAGTCAAGGGCGTCGACGCTGCCTACTACATGGTCAAGGACCTTGATCGAGCGACAAAGTTTTACACCGATTTTCTCGGCGCGGAGCCGACACTCACAGTGCCCGACACGGTCGCGGAATGGACCTTCGCCGGCGACGAAACCTTCGGCATTTACAAATCGCCCGAAGGGGAGTGGCACTCGGGTCACGGCATGTTGTTTGCAGTTCCCGACATCAAGAGCGCGGTCGAGGATTACAAAAAACGTGGCATCCAATTCGAAGACGACGGTAAGATCGACGAAAGCCCAGTCTGCTGGATGGCATTTGCCAACGACACCGAGGGCAACCGCTTCATCGTACATCAGCGTAAATAGATTTAGAAAAACCGACCTAAAGGTCGGTTGCTGCGTGGTCGTTGCTGCAAGGTCGTTACTGCAAGGTCGTTTAGTTCAAGACCCCCAGCGTAACAGCGAAAAGCCGGCGGGCGTCAGGCCGCTACAGCGCGTGAGATAGAACGTTCGGGCGAGAATGCCACTGACGTAGTAACTGCGCGTGCCGTCGTCGCTGACGGTCGCACACGCGCGTGTGAGCTGGCTGGCAAAATCAGGTCGCGAGTTCAGCGGCTCTTTGTCGACAAAGATCGCGGTCGAGGGGACTGCAGCAGGCGCCCACGACCGCGATTCGCGTCCTTGCAGATCGTAGCCGATCACAACCGGCGTGACTCCGCCATAAAAGTCAAGCACGCTGGATAGGCCGTACCCGTCTGTCATCACCCAAGCGTTCTTAGCGCGCGCCTCACGCGCGACATCGCGAGCAGCCGGTTCGAAGGCCCATATCTCAAAAGGCCCCTCATGACTGAGATGGAGGCCGAATGTTCGTTGCACGAACTGATATGTTTCTAAAGGAGCCGCCGCGACGAGAAACATCACGGCCGCGATGACTGCCGCCGGAACGATCACGAGAGCGAATCGCCACCCACGAAGCAAGGTTGGCGCATAAAGGCCAATAGCAGCGACTATCGACACAAACGCACCATCGGCCCAGTAAAACTCCACGCGTTCGCGCAACGCGAGAAGTACGCAGACGATGAGTAACGGAGTCGCTGTTGCGAAAAGCACGAGTTCCGCATTCGACTTCCTGCGTGTGAGCTTGGCGAACGCGACGGACGCGGCGACAAACACGCCAGGCGTGAGGACGACCACCCACAACGCGACGAGCGGGAAAAAGTTGCCGCCATGAAATCTCGCATCGTGACGCCCAAGCATAGCAAACTGGAGCGCACCAAAATGGTTCGATGCACTCCACACGAGATACGGAGCGATCGCGACAATGAAGAGTAGCGATGCCGTTGGCGCGTAACGCCACGGCCGACGCTCGGTGCCATCATGAGCCGATCGCTTCGCGCTCACAGCGAGGGCGTAAGCGACTCCAAGCGCCAAGAGCCCGCCGAGCAACCGGGAAAGAGTCGCCGCTGCGACACATAGCGCAAGGGGAATGCGAAAACGCGCACCGTGCGGCTCGATAGCTCGCAACGTCAGATACAGTGACAGACTCCAGAAGAAAAGAAACGGTCCATCTGGGCTGGCCGTCGCAAACGCGATGGTAGAAAATGGCGCGAGTGCGATCAGCAGCGCTGCGGTCGCGCCTGCCGTCGGGTTGCCGGTCGAACTAGTGATGAATGCATAAAGCGCGGCCGCTGATCCGAGCCCGCAGAGGACGAAGGGCAAGCGGATCAGCAACGTGTTCTTCAGGCCGAATGAAAAGAGCGCGATGAGCCACGCGACCATCGGTGGATGATCGAAATAACCGAAGGCAAGGCGGCGGCTCCACTCCCAGTAGTACGCCTCGTCGCCGGAAAGCGGTAAGCGAGCTGCGGCGACAAGGCGCACGAGCGTCGCACCGATAACAATCGCCCAAGCGACGGTGACATAGCGCGCGGACATCGCGCGAGGTTTAGTGACGGCGAGGGGGATACCATGCAAAAAGAGTCGCGACACTTCCCGCTGGCAAAAGCGCGTTCTGCGCCCCTCACACCCAACGATATCTCGTCACTACTCTTGTCGCACGGTACTATGACGCTCGAGTTTTATGCGCCGCGCGGCACGGATGCGCAAACGCCACACAGCAAAGACGAGATCTACATTATTATGAAGGGCTCGGGGTGGTTCCGCAGCGGATCAGATCGCTTCGCTGTAGCGCAGGGCGATGCGCTCTTTGTGCCGGCGGGCGTCGCGCACCGTTTTGAAGATTTCGGCGAAGATTTTGATACGTGGGTGATATTCTACGGACCAGAGGGTGGAGAGATTCCCTAGACTATCGACTGCAAACATCTCAAGGCCTCTTGGATCCCGTTCGTTTCTTCGCGCCCTGTTGGATCAGCCATCCGGCGCCGCCGATGACGGCAGCAGCGGTGATGACCCCGGCGACAATGCGCAGGGCAGTTGCCGCGGCTGATGATCTGTGATGCTTTGTCTTCTGAGGAAGCTGCTGGGCTTGGTCTGATGACGCGTATCGCGACATAAGGAGACCTTCGGTCTAACGACGCTGGTTCCCCAGGGGTTTAGCTATGCCGGAGGCAAAAGCGAGCGCCACATATGTCTGCGAAATCGACGACTCAACCCGTAACCATACCTCGCGGTGTGAACGATGCGACGGTTCGTATTGGTCGCCGCGAGGTCGCCCTTACCAATCTCAACAAACTCTTCTGGCCCGATTTGAAGATAACAAAACGCGATTTGCTGCAGTACTACGCGAACGTCGCTCACGTGCTGCTGCCGCACATTGAGGATCGCGCGATGGTGATGAAGCGCTACCCCAATGGCGCCTATAAGGAATTCTTTTTTATGAAGCGGGCGCCGGCACCGCGGCCCGAGTGGATTGAGCTTTGCACGATTCACCATTCCTCAGGCAACGTGATCGATTTTCCAATGATCCAGGACGTGCCATCGCTCTTATGGGTTATCAACTTGGGGTGCATCGATCTCAACCAGTGGTACGCGCGCTGCGACGATGTCGATCGGCCCGATTATCTTCATTTCGACTTGGACCCCGTGCCGGGCGCAACGTTTGAGCAGGTGCTAGAGAGTGCACTCGTTGTGCACGAAGCGCTTGAAAAACTAAAAATGCCAAGCTTCCCAAAGACGACGGGATCACGAGGCATCCACGTGTATGTGCCGATCGTTCGTGGTCCAACGCAAAAG
>DASZFB010000079.1:0-5290 GCA_035940275.1 Candidatus Eremiobacteraceae bacterium
CGGTCCAAATGGACGTCGTCCGCTTTTTGCACGCACAGGAAGCGCCGTACGTCACAGGGTCTCGCGCCACGAGCAAAGGGGCGTCTCTCGAGGCGAACGAAGTCGGGCGGGTATGATTTTTTGGATTTTTGCATTTCTCGCAGGTGGCAATGCGGCCACCGTTCCGACCCCCAAGCCACTCTCCTCGCTCCTTCCTAACTTCCAATTTCAGCAGGAGACATTCGGCTCCACCCATCCGGTTCTCGTTACCATCATCGAAGCGATCTTCATCGCCTGCGCGGTCGCACTTGTTGGTCTCATGTCGGTGCAGACCACGAAGAACGAGGGCCTTTCCGGCAGCATCGGCGGACGCGCCGAATCAGCCTACCGTGGCCGGCTCGGATTCGAGCAGCAGCTCAGCCGGCTCACGAGCGGGATTGCGATCACCTTCGTCATTGCGTCCATCGCGTATTTTCTGGTCACGCGCTAAAATAGGAAAAAATTCGGACGTTTCGGAATGACCGCTAGTCGCTCGCGCGGGGTGCGTTAGAAAGAGCCTCATGTCGCTACTCTCTGTGAAAGACCTTGAGGTCACGTTCAAGACCGAAGACGGCATCGTGCGCGCCGTGAACGGCTTGTCACTCTCGCTCGAAGCGGGCGAGACCCTGGGTATCGTCGGAGAGTCTGGTTCCGGGAAAAGTGTCACCGCGCTTTCGATCATGCGCCTCATCGCGATGCCGCCGGGTCGCATCGAGGCCGGATCGATCGAATTCAATGGTCAGGATTTGCTCAAGCTCGGCGAATCGCAGATGCGACAGATTCGCGGCAATAAAATCTCGATGATTTTTCAAGATCCTATGACGAGCCTCAACCCGGTGTTGACGGTCGGGGATCAGATCGCTGAAACGATCATGTTGCACCAGCACAAGAATAAGCGTGAGGCGATGAAGCGCGCCATTGAAATGCTGAAGATCGTCCGCATACCCGAGGCGGAGGCTCGAGTCAACAACTACCCGCACCAGTTTTCAGGAGGTATGCGCCAGCGCGTCATGATTGCGATGGCGCTTGCGTGCGATCCACAACTCCTCATTGCCGACGAGCCGACCACCGCGCTCGACGTCACGATCCAAGCCCAAATCCTCGACCTGATGCGCGATCTACAGAAACGACTCAACTCGGCCATTATCATGATTACGCACGACCTCGGCGTCGTTGCCGAAGTTTGCGAACGGGTGCTCGTCATGTATGCTGGCAACTTGGTCGAGTACGGAACGGTCGATCAGATTTTCCGCGCTCCCAAGCATCCATATACGTGGGGGTTGCTGCAGTCGCTGCCACGTCTGGACGCGACCGGCCGCAGGCGGCTCGTGCCGATTGACGGTCAGCCACCCAACCTGCTGCGCCTGCCGACCGGGTGCTCCTTTGCCGCGCGCTGCCGATATTCACTGCCCGATTGCCCCACGGCGCCGCCCCCGCTCATCGATTTCGGGGACGGTCACGTCGCTCGGTGCGTGTTATATAAGGAAGACAAAAATCTGAACTTGAGTACCCTGACTCCTCACCTGCCATTGGGCTCGGCCGCCGTCGTCGGCGTGCAGGCAAAAAGTGCTTAGCCAGGTGGCGGCCGAGCGGGCCGCGACTGATATCGTCGACGTCCGCGACGCGACCAAGTATTTCCCAGTAACCAGCGGTGTGTTCTCGCGCCATGTGGCCGACGTCAAAGCCGTCGATGGGGTCTCATTCACCATACGGCAGGGCGAAACGCTCGGACTGGTCGGCGAGTCAGGCTCCGGCAAGACGACGCTCGGCCGCTGTGTGCTTCGCCTGCTCGAGCCAACCTCGGGAAAGATTTTTTTCGAAGGCCAGGACATTACCCATATCCGCCGCCGTGAAATGCGCGCCTTGCGCCGCAAGATGCAGATTATATTTCAAGATCCCTACGCGAGCCTCAATCCACGCATGACGGTGGGTGACATCGTTGCTGAGCCGCTCATCATTCACAAGCTCGCGAAGGGCAAAGAGATCGACGCTCGCGTGCACGAGCTGTTGCGCACGGTTGGGCTGTCGCCATATCATGCGAACCGTTATCCGCACGAGTTTTCCGGTGGCCAGCGGCAGCGCATCGGTGTGGCGCGCGCCCTGGCGGTGAATCCAAAGTTCATTGTCGCCGATGAACCTGTGTCCGCGCTCGACGTGTCGATTCAGGCGCAAGTCGTTAATCTGTTACAGGATCTACAAGAACAACTCGATCTTACGTATTTATTCATTGCGCACGATCTGTCGGTTGTTCGGCACATCTCGGACCGCGTCGCCGTGATGTATGTCGGAAAAATCGTGGAAGTGGCGGACCGCGACGAGCTTTACAACCGGCCGCTGCATCCGTATACACAGGCGCTGCTCTCAGCAATTCCCATCCCAGATCCGCGGATCGAGGCGCGTCGCGAACGCATTATTTTGCAAGGCGATATCCCTTCGCCGCTCAATCCGCCCGCCGGCTGCCGCTTCCACACGCGCTGTCCGATCGCGTTCGACCGCTGCCGCGTCGAAGTACCTGAGCTGCTGAGCTACAACGGCCACGAGGTGGCCTGCCACAAAGTTCAAGAGCTCGGGGGCGCACAACCCGAAGTCCGAGGCAAAAAAGCCGCCGTCTAAGCTAAAATTTCTTCCAACGCCGTGAGCGTTGTATCGATTTCTTCAGGCGTATTGTAGTGCACCATGCCGATGCGCACGACGCCTTCGTTCTCCGGTATGCCGAGTTGCCGCACGATCTCGAGCGCATAGTTGTGCCCGGACCATACAAAGATGTTCCGCGCCGCAAGAGCGGCAGCGATCTCTTGCGGTTTGCGCTTGCCATGCGTGAAAGATACGGTCGGCACGCGCGAGCCAAAATGTGCCGGATCTGAAATACCGCGAATCGTCACGCCGGGAATCTCCGACAAACCAGCGATGAGTTGCGCGGCGAGCATCTGCTCCCATCGGGTGGTCGCTTCAAACGTGCTCTTAAGGCGGACGCGGCGCTCGCCATTCGAGCCAAGCTGGTTCCCAAGCCAGTCGAAGTAATCCATCGTTGCGGCGAGACCGGCTTGCAATTCGATTTGTGGTGTGCCTGTCTCCCAGCGGTCGGGCAACTCGTCACCCATTGGTCGCACTTTGTAAGGCACGAGCGATTGCAGCAACTCCTTACGACCCCAAACGACGCCCAAATGTGGACCGAAAAATTTGTAGGAAGAACATGCAAGAAAATCACAATCGAGCGCCTTCACGTCCGTAAACGCATGCGGAGAATATTGCACCGCGTCAACGTAGGCGAGCGCACCTACCTCATGCACCCTCGCAACGAGTTGTGCCACATCGTTGATCGAGCCGGTAAGATTGCTAGCCGCGTTGAGCGCAACGAGACGTGTGCGCTTGGAGAGCACGGCATCGAGCGCGCTTGGCTCGATCACCCAGCTCTCGTTGTTAAATGGCACCCAGCGCACCGTCGCCTCTCGCTCCTCCGCCATGGCAAGCCACGGCGCGATATTCCCGTCGTGATCCATGCGGGTGAGAACGATCTCGTCGCCGGAGCGAATCGTCTTGCCAATGCTGCGCGACAAGTGAAAGGTGAGACCGGTCATGCTCGGCCCAATGATAATTTCCTCGCCGGTTGTCGCGCCGACGAACGCCGCGGCCGCCGCATGTGCGCGTTCTACGATCGCCCCAGCCTCTAGGCTTGTGACGAAGGCGCCTCCGAGGTTTGCATTGTGACGCAGGAAGCAATCCATGGTCGCCTGCGCGACCCGCATCGGCACCTGAGTACCCGCTGGATTGTCGAGGTACAATCGCGGGAGACCCTTGTCCGTAACCGCGAGGGACGGGAATTCATGGCGAATCGTCTCGATCGGAAACCGGTCGTTCATGGGCCAGCATTTCGACCGCACGGGGCCTCCAAGCCCCCGAATTATCGCGTCCCGCTTTTGACATCTGTTGACAGCCTAGTGTATAGTAGGGGACGTTTGGACTAGTGCGGTGGTCCCGCACCGCAGCCCAAATCGGAAAGGTCTCTTTGTCAAAGTCGCTCATCATCGTCGAGTCGCCCGCAAAAGCTCGCACTCTCAAGAAATTTCTAGGATCTCGCTATCAGGTTGTTGCCTCCGTCGGACACGTGCGCGACCTGCCGAAAAGCCGGCTCGGCGTCGACCCGGAGAATGGCTTTACGCCCTCCTATGTCACGATCAAGGGTAAGGGCGACGTCATCAAAGAGCTGCGCAGCGCGGCCAAAAAAGCCACCCATATCTACCTTGCAACCGACCCCGACCGCGAAGGCGAGGCCATCGCGTGGCACTTGGCGGAGCTGCTGAAGCTCGCCGAACCCCAGCGCATCGAGCTCCACGAGATCACAAAGAGCGCTGCTCAGAACGCGCTCAAGCATCCCAGCCCTCTGAACCTCGATCGCGTTAATGCGCAGCAAGCGCGCCGCATCCTCGATCGCCTTGTCGGCTACAAGATATCACCGCTGTTGTGGCGCAAAGTGCGCGGCGGGCTGTCGGCTGGCCGCGTTCAGTCGGTGGCGGTCAAGCTCATCGTCGATCGCGAACGCGAAATCGCTGCATTCAAGAGACACAAATATTGGACCGTATCGGCAACACTATGGCCGCATGGGCATCACGATACGCTTCACACATTCCAAGCCGACCTTGTGTCAGTCGCCGGCAAGAAGATCAATCTGTCGCCTGAAGTTGCAGAAGCGGTTGGCAATAAGAGCAGCTACCTCACCACGTCCGAAGATGCGAACGCACTTGCCGAGCGATTAAAGAAAACCAAATTCTTCGTCACGGCGATCAAACGTAGCGAGCGCCGCGATAATCCTCGCAGTCCATTTACCACGAGCACGCTCCAACAGGAAGCGTCACGCCGGCTCAAGATGCGCGTGCGTAAAACGATGCAAATCGCGCAGAGCCTCTACGAAGGTGTGGACACGGGTGAAGGCACGGTCGGTCTCATCACCTACATGCGTACCGACTCAACGCGGCTTTCCGAAGTTGCGCAGACCATGGCGCGCGAGTACATTATGGGGCGTTTTGGTGAAGAATACCACGGTGGGCGGCAATACAAGGTGTCCGAAGCTGCGCAGGATGCACACGAAGCGATCCGGCCGACCGACGTCAATCGCACGCCGGAGAGTATGTCGCAGTACCTCGATGCGCCGCAGCTCAAAGTATACAGGCTCATTTGGGAGCGCTTTGTTGCAAGCCAGATGTCGCCCGCGATCTGGGATCAGACGACGGTTGACATCACGGCCGGCGATTGTGCATTTCGCGCAACCGGCAGC
>DASZFB010000080.1:0-6656 GCA_035940275.1 Candidatus Eremiobacteraceae bacterium
CATCGCCTTTCAGGGTTGTCGAGCGAGCGCGGCGAACGTTGTCGTCGCATTATGAAACCACGCATTGCGATTACCGCTGACGCACAACGCGTCAACGATCCGAAGTACCTCAGTGCCTACAAGCGCGCCGTCGAAAAGGCAGGCGGAGAGCCGGTAGTGCTGTACGATGCCGTCGAGCCGGAAGATGTGGCCAAGGCTCTTGGTACTTTCGATGGACTCTTGTTGCCTGGCGGCGCAGATGTCGATCCTGTGGAATACGGCGCTCGCGATCACCCCAGTGTGGATAAAGCACCAGAAGAATACGACCGGTTAGAGTTAGAGGCGGCCCGCGTCGCTTTGCGCACCGATTTGCCCACATTTGCAATCTGCCGCGGCGTCCAGGTAATGAACGTCGCCTTGGGCGGTACGCTGTGGGTAGACGTGCCGGACGAGTACGAGACACGCAACGGGCCTAAGCTTCAGCACAGGCAAACGCCGCCGCACCCACGCCACGAAGCGACGCATCCGGTTGACTTCAAAGATGGCAGCACGCTTGCAAGTCTCCTCGGTAGCCGCATGGTGCCGACGAACTCGATGCATCACCAGGCGTTGCGGCGCGTCGCGTACGATCTCGTGCCAACAGGACAGACACGCGACGGTATCATCGAGGCGGTTGAAGCCAGGACGAATCACCCGTTCTACATCGGCGTCCAATGGCACCCTGAGGAAATGATCGACGTGGACGAGCCGAGCAGAAAGCTTTTTGCCGAATTCGTTCAGCGAGCGGCACTGCGAGCTCGCAGCCGTAATGCGGTCGGCTGATCTTTGGCGGAGTTGAGCGAGCCTGCGCGACGCGGGCTGGCCGGCACGGTCGCGGCTCTTGAGCTGCGTGTTTTCCCAATTCTGCGCCGCTGGGCGGACGAGCCGCACCTCGTCGCCATCCGCGATGCCGTTCAAATCGCGTTTTATGCGTTTGGCGCGTGGACGGTCGTCGCATTCTTCCTCTTACCGCCCGGGCCGCTACTCGAACGTTTTTTCCAAGCGTATCACATTGGTTTCGGATTCATGGGATTGGCACTCGCGGTCGTGCTGCCCGACCGGCTGGCAGTGCGTTTTGGATACAATCGCATTGCCGGGATCGCCGTTGGCCTTGGAGCTTTTTTGCTTTCGATGCCGCAGAACGCGCTAAATCAGCACTTCGAAGATTTTCTCGGCACGATCTCTGCGACCAGCCTCTTCCTCGCGTTGATCGTCGGTCTGGTCACAGGCGAGATTATGCGCGTCGCTGACGAAAAGTTGGACAGCGAGGCGGCCGCTGTCACCGCGGGAGCCGTCGCTAGCGGCGTCCTCTTCGGTGGTCTTGCCGTTGCACATGTCGATATCGCGACCTGGCTCATTGGGATCGTGCAGCCGCTCGTGTCTGTCGGGGACACGCTGCCTGCGCTGCTTATCGTCGTCTTCATTCAGACTATGCTTTGGACGGCTGGCATCCACGGCCCGGCGTTCACAGCCGCCGTCACAACGCCGATTTATTTGCATGCGCTCGACCTCAACGCGCAGGCTGTCGTCCACCATCAACAGCCTCCTTATGTCGTGACGCTGATGATTTTTGCGTTCGTGTATCCGGGCGGATCGGGTGCAACGCTGCCGCTTGCATTTCTGCTCTTGCGCTCGCGTGTGCAGCGCCTGCGGCGCTTGGGTTTTGCATCGTTTGTGCCCAGCATCTGTAACATCAACGAGCCGCTGATCTTCGGCATCCCGATCGTGATGAATCCCGGTCTCGTGCTCCCGTTCGTTGGCATACCACTCATTCTCGCAGCCATGACATACATCGCGCAGTCGTATGGATTCGTCGACAGGACGTCAGTGTGGCTGCCCGGCACATTTCCGTCCATCATTGCGGCGTGGATGACGACGAAGGGCGACTGGCGCTCGCTCGTACTCATCGCCCTGAACGTCGTCGTCGCATTTATCCTGTGGGCGCCGTTCTTCAAGGTCTTCGAACGCACAATCGCTGGGCACCCCGAGACCGAAGAAGAGCTCGTCAAGACAGCCGCGGCTATACGGGAACAAGAGCGCAAAGAGCACGAGGCCGTGGCGCCGCGGAGGCACGGGCCGTGAGCGGGCTCCTGCGCGACGCGGTGGCCGCCTTCGAATTTCCGCCTGATCTCATCGACCATGCGCAAGCAGCCTTTGACGAGGTTGCACCCGCGTGGGCGCAACGCGATGCTGCGGCGTTGGCCGTTGGCGCTAAGGTTATGCACTGTTTTGCCGAGGTCGGGCTCAATGAATCGCATTTTGCGGGTACGACCGGTTACGGCTACCACGACGCGGGCCGAGAAACGTATGAAGCGCTGCTTGCGCGCGCCATGGATGCACCCGCAGCCTTCGTGCGTCTTGCGCTCGTGAGCGGCACGCATGCGATCGTCGCCGCAGTCAACGCGTTGCTCGGCCCTACCGGCAAGTTGTGTTCGCTCACCGGCGCGCCGTACGATACGCTGCGATGTGCGCTCGTGCAGCCGTTGCTCGACGAACGCAGCGGCGGCGCGGAGCGCTACACGGAAGTTGGCCTTGTCGCCGATGGAGGACTTGACGATTACGCCATCACGCACGCGTTGCAGAAATTGCCGGATGTTGTTTTCGTGCAGCGCTCGCGCGGCTATGCGCCGCGTCCAGCGTTTTCGATCGATGATATCGGCGCGCTCATCAACACGGTGAAGACGCATTCGCCATCATCGATTGTTGTCGTCGACAACTGCTACGGTGAGTTTGTTGAGGTGCGCGAACCGAGCGCAGTCGGTGCAGACGTCGTCATCGGATCGCTCATCAAAAACCCCGGCGGTGGCCTCGCGCCGGCCGGTGCGTACATCGTGGGTTCCGAGTCACTCGTCGACGCGATAGCAGATAAGATCTTCGCGCCGGGGCTCGGGCGCAAAATCGGTCCAACGCTCGACACCTCGCGTTTGCTCTTCGCGGGCTTGCATCGCGCTCCGAACGTGGTCGCACAGTCACTCAAAATTATGGACTTCGCCGCGGCGCTCTTTTCACGGCTGGGCTATCCGGTCAATCCAAAACCCGGCGCTCCACGTTACGACATTATCCAAGCGATCGGTCTTGGTAACCCAGCGCGACTGGTAGCGTTTACTGAAGGGCTCCAAAAAATGATGCCGGTCAATGCGCGCGCGCGACCGGAACCCGGTCCAGTCCCCGGTTATGAAGACCCAGTGATCATGGCCGCGGGTTCATTCATCGGCGGATCGACAATGGAACTCTCGTGTGACGCGCCGATGAGAATGCCGTATGAGGTGTACCTACAAGGTGGAATGGACACGACTCACGGTGTGATCGCAACAATGAGAGCGGCTCAGGAGGTTCTGCGGTGCGCGTAGATGGCTAAGCGCTGGCAGGCGCAAGCGTCCCGGAATAGAATACTACAAACACATGGCTGATAATTTACAGCGGCGCCAGTATGTCCGTACGATCGTTTCTTTGCCCGCAAAGTTTACGTTGGAAGGCCACGGAGGCCGGTTTGATGGCGCGGTTGTGGATCTCGGAGAAGGCGGCATGCGCTTGGTCTCTGACAAGCACGCTCCGGCGCGCTCGAGTGTCCGCCTGAACTTCACGCTCGACAACGGCCGGGAGATCCGCGTGCGAGGCCGCGTCGTACTCAGCTACTACTCGGCGCCCGAGCAGAAGTACCACCACGGGGTGGCTTTCACGTCGATCGACAAAGACGATCGGTCTGCTATAGCCCAATTTGTGGAGACGCAAGTTCCGAGTTCGTAAAATCGAACGCAATGGAAAACAAAACGAGGCGACACCGCCTCGTTTTCAATTTTGTGCGACACGTGTCGCGTGTCACGTGATTAGCGGGGCTTCGACTCTCCCATGAAACCGTAGAAGTAATACTCGCTGCCATCGCTCATCACAACGACGACGCGTGTATCTTCATAGATTGCGCGCAGCACTTGTTTGCCGGCCATAGTGTCCAAAATACCCTGAGCGAAAACTCGCTCGGCCTCACGCAGCGCGTCGGGATCAATGTCAAGCAGGTCTGATGTCTGCAACTCGCTCACCTTTGACTGGTCCACTCTAGCGTATACCCCAGCGACGAAAAGAATCGCCAAATCGCGGACAGCAGGCGCCTTCGTGGCTCCTCATGTTCTAGTCTTCGGTCGCAATTTAGGGTGAAATTAGGCAAAAAGCCGTCACACGGCGTCACACTTGGGACACGTCCAACACACTGTGAAACGCGCTGCAAACCCGCATGGCAGCGTGGGGAAACGCCACCGAGTGGCGAAAATCAAAACACGTATGTATGTTCTCGAAGCCATGAACGGACCACTCGACGGCAGACGCTGGGTGTTCGATCGAAACATCGTCATCGGACGCGACGCAGCAGCAGCTGAGGCAGCGCTGCCGGTGGACCATGCCGTTTCGCGCGTTCATGCGAGGATAGACGTTGAGCCGGATCGTCTCGTCATCGCCGACCTGAAGAGCAGCAACGGTACGATACTTGGCGGCGAACCGATCGCCGCTGCAACCCAACTCGACATCGGGCTTCCGTTCGTCGTCGGACATACAATGCTGCGCGTTCTGCCCGCGAATACTGCGGACAGCATTCGCGTCGACTAGCGAGGTAGTATGCCTACATCGATGTTGACCTTCGCCGACAAGAAGCGGCGCCACGAAAAGATCGTTGTCATTACAGCCTATGATGCCTTGACGGCGGCCATGCTGCACGGTGCCGGTGTCGACGCAATCTTGGTTGGAGATTCCGCGGGCATGGTGTTTGCCGGACATGACACGACGCTGCCCGTGACGATGGACGAGATGCTCTATCACACACGGTCGGTCTCACGCGGAGCGCGTGGCGCCTTCATCATCGCCGACATGCCATTTCTTTCTTATCAATGCGGTCATGACGACGCCGTGCGAAACGCCGGCCGCTTCCTCAAAGAAGCAGGCGCGCACGCGGTCAAGCTTGAGGGAAGCGATCCCGGACTTGTGGCGCGATTGGTTCGCACCGGCATCCCCGTCATGGGCCACCTCGGGCTCACGCCGCAATCCATCCACGTGCTCGGCGGTTTTCGAGCGCAAGGCAAGACGATGGAGTCGGCGGCGCGCCTCACCGAGCAAGCAAAGGCCCTCGACATCGCCGGTTGCTTCTCGATCGTCTTAGAGTGCGTGCCCACGGCACTTGCGGCGCAAATCACCCAGACGGTGCAGGCGGCGACCATCGGTATTGGCGCGGGAATTGCGTGCGACGGGCAAGTCAGCGTCATTAACGATTTGCTGGGCCTCACGACCGGCTATCTGCCGAAACACGCGAAGCGCTACGCCGACTTCTTTAATGAAGGATTGGACGCGGTGCGCACCTACGTTGATGAAGTCCGCACGGGAGTTTTTCCGGCTGCCGAGCACACACTCGAGGCGCCGCGGAGTAAAGAGCCCCAAGCAGAAATTGAAAAACCCAGCGTGGATACGACAACGCAATAGCGGATGGATGTCGTCACGCGACTCGACGAGCTCCGTGGCAAGCGCGTCAAGCTTCAGGGCCCGGTTGGATTCGTACCGACAATGGGCGCGTTGCATGCCGGGCATGCGTCACTCGTCGAGCGAGCGCGCGCCCAGTGCCGCTCGGTTGTCGTGTCGGTGTTTATCAATCCGCTTCAGTTCGGGCCTAATGAAGACTTCGGTGCGTATCCGCGCAACTTCGACGGCGACCGCGTCCTGCTCGAGAAACTGGGAGTCGATCTCCTCTACCTCCCCGATGCGTCAGAAGTGTATCCGCGACAGCTCGACGTTTTTGTTGAACCGACAGCGCTTGCACAATTCTTTGAAGGAGCGAAGCGACCAGGCCACTTCCGCGGAGTCGCAACCGTCGTGCTGAAACTGTTCAACATGGTGCAACCGCAGCGCGCATACTTCGGTGAGAAGGACGCGCAGCAGCTCGCGGTCATTGCGCGTCTCGTTGCAGATCTCGACATTCCGATTGAAATTGTTGCGTGTCCGACGCTACGTGATGCCGACGGCCTTGCGCTCTCATCCCGCAATGGGTATCTCACGGCGCAAGAACGGCGCGATGCTCCGCACCTGTATGAAGCGCTCTGTTTGCTCGCGAGTCAGCTCGAAGGGGGGACGCGAGATATACCTTCGGCCTTGGCGACGGCTGCGCAGTTGATGCCTCCGCTGCGTGAAGACTATTTAGGCGTCGTGCGACCGGACGAATTCAGACCGCTCCAGGAGGCGCCCCCGGAGACGCAGCTTTTGGCGGTGGGAGCGGCGTATGTCGGCCGCACGCGTCTGATCGATAATGTGAAAGTGCAAACACCGTGAGAGCGCGAAGTGATACAAAGATGAGCAACAAGGATCGTTTGGCGGGGCGCACGCTGCTCGTCGGCGTGTGCGGCGGCATCGCAGCATACAAATGCGCGGGCGTCATAAGCGCGCTGCGTCAGGCGGGAGCTGATGTCCACGTGATCATGACGGAAGCGGCGCAGCGCTTCGTGACGCCACTGACCTTCCAAGCCTTGTCCAATAATGCCGTGCACACGGACATGTTCGGCGAAGGCACCGCGTGGGAGATTGCACATATCGGGCTCGTCCGTAAGACCGACGCATTGCTCGTCCTCAACGCGACGGCGAATACGCTCGCCAAGCTCGCGCATGGCATT
>DASZFB010000081.1:0-6808 GCA_035940275.1 Candidatus Eremiobacteraceae bacterium
TCCACGGCCGCATTTCGACAAGAATAAATTGATCGAGTTCCCTGCAGAAAAAGCAGGCTACTTTTAAATAGCATGGCGATCGAGCAGCACACTCCACCGCGCGATGATGCCTGGGCACTTGTCTGCAAGAACGTGCAAAACCCAGCATTACGCCGTCACATGTTAGCGGTCGAGACTGCGATGCGCGCCTATGCGCGCAAACTCGGCGCCGATGAAGAGCGCTGGGCAGTGGTGGGGCTGCTCCACGATTTCGATTGGGAAATCCATCCGACCGCAGAGGAGCATCCCGAGCTCGGCTGCCGCATGCTCGAGGATCTTGGATACCCGGCAGATATCGTGAAGGCGATCCGCGGGCATGCGACCTACCTGGGCGTGCCGCGCGACACGCAAATGGCAAAAGCACTCTTTGCGTGTGATGAAATATGCGGATTTCTCACCGCCGTGGTGGCGGTGCGACCGTCGAAGGCAATCCGGGATGTCCCAGTACAATCTGTAAGAAAGAAATTGAAAGACAAAAGCTTTGCCGCAAACGTCAACCGGGAAGAGGTCGTCCAGGCAGCCGAGGAGTTTGGTGTACCGCTTGACGAGCACATCGCGTTTCTCATCGCGGCGCTGAGCGAGAACGCGACCGCCCTCGGCCTTTGAAACATCGGACCTTTGCAGCAGCGGACCTTTAGGTCCGCTTGACCTTTGAAGCAACGGATCTTTAGGTCCGTTTATTGTCGCAACGGAATCCCATCCGTCTCCAGCTAACCACTCGTACATATAAGTGAACAAACATTTTTCAAATGGAGATACTTTCAATGGAACAGGCAACTTTCGGCGCAGGCTGCTTTTGGGGCGTTGAGTCGGCCTTCCGCCAGATTCCCGGCGTGACGGACGTCAAGGTCGGTTACGAGGGCGGCACCCTCGAGAACCCGACCTACAAGGACGTCTGCTCGAACCGAACCGGCCACGCGGAGGTGGCGCAAGTAACGTTCGATCCGGCAAAGGTTTCGTACGACAAGCTGCTTGATGCGTTTTGGAACATGCATGACCCGACGACAATCAACCGCCAGGGTCCCGATGTCGGCACGCAATATCGCTCGGTAATTTTCTTTCACTCGCCTGCGCAAGAGGCAGCCGCGAAGGCGTCTGTCGCGCAACTGACAGCCTCAGGGCGCTTCAAGCGTCCGATCGTCACGCAGATCGTGCCGGCTGTGAAGTTTTATCCCGCAGAAGAATATCACCAGCGCTACTTTGAGAAGCAGGGCATCGAGCCAACCTGCCATATTTGAATAAACGGACCTAAAGGTCCGTTACTGCAAGGGCCTTGACCCGCTACTTATCGGAAACGATAAGAGTTGACGAACTTGTGCGGCCGAATTCTTCAGGCGCATACTGCAGATGCACTTCACCACCCGGCCACAGATACGTTCCCGGGGTGACCGAACGCACCAGATAGTGCATACTGTAGATGCCCGCTTCAAGCCGCGTAGCGTACGCGACGACACGATCTTTGTAAATCGTCTGATAATCGATTTCCCAGCTGTCGCTCGTTGCAAAGTATGGCGTGGACGTCTTGAAGCTCGTATCGACCGCCTCAAGTCCGGCGGGAAGCTCGTCCGTGATGACCACATGATCGACCGGATGATCGGTAATGACCTCGAGGTCGATGTCAAAGATCTGACCGGGGCCAAGCGTCAACGGGTCGTTGGGTGCGTTGAGTCCCATCTTCCCCAATACGTCATCTTTCGTAGCTTCGCGTACGAAGCGTGTGATGCGCAAGCCGTTGAGAATCCCAGGTCGATTGCCCGCGAGCCGGTAGCTGTACGCGACCAGGTAGTGCAGCTGGCCCTGACCTGACTTCGACAAGACGAGATCGTTCTTGTTACGCGGGAGAGCAGCCATTGGTACGCTGCGCTGACTGGTCGTCACTTTGTAACCGCTGAACGTCACTGACTGCAGTGCACTCGCTCCGATCTTCGCTGTAGCGCTAAAATTTGGAGGCTGCGGCTGCAACGCACCATAGTCGAGCAGCGCCGTTAACGCTTCTGCATCCTCGTACGTGTTGCGCCAAACGCCATTATGGCGCAGCGCGAGCAAGCTGGACACAAGCTTGTCCAACAGTTCTGGATCGGCGTGACGTTCGACGAACAGCCGCAAAACTTGGGCGCGCATCGCGGTGGGCGACTCAAGCCAACCCCACTCCTCCGGATAGTTGATGGTGGCGTAGCGACCGGTGACGTACACAATCTCCTGCAACTTTGTCGCCATGTCATTTGCTTGTTGCCGCCAAGCCGGAAATTGCAGTAGATACCGAGCCAGTTTGACTTGGCCAAGCAAATCGAACTGAGTGCGCACATCGTAGATATCGGACAAGAAATCGGTGCGCGCCTCACCCAGATCGGAGAGCGTCATCAGTATGTCGAGACGTAACCGGCTCGTGCACGGCTCAGTTCCGAGACAGACGTGCGCAGCGTCAGGGAGACTTCGCTCAAGATACGCCTTCACGCCAGAAATCATCGCGGGATCGACGTGAATGCCGGCCGATTGTACCGCGCCTACCGCTTCGCCCGCGTAGACTGTCATAAACGGATCGGATGTGTGGAATTGTGGTATCCATGCGAAGCCCCCATCAGCCTGCTGGAGCCTGCGCAATTGCGTGAGCGAGGCCGCGGCGCTTTTCGCCGAATCGAGCCCCTTGATCTGACCGTAGCGGTTAGCAAATACTTTGAGGTCCGCGCTCACGAGAAGGCGGCTCGCGATCGGCTCGAGGATCGGTAAGTCGACATCACCGAATTCTTTCATCACGGGCACGACGATCGTTGGCAACAGCGTACTTGCAAGATCGAGTTCGAGTCCGCCGCTATCGTTAACGACGTTGGGAGCGACGTTGACCGGGATGGCGACCGAATTCTCTGTGACGCCGGACTCAATGACTTGTTCCATCACCGAAAGTGGCGGGCGCACCTCGAGGGGCACTTCGAACGCATCACCCCGAGGTCCGAGCGTGCTCCGGAATGTCACCGTCGCCATGCCCGTGTCCGTTGCGACCATTGGGAAGCGGAAAGCCTGCGTCTGCGCTCCGAGCGTACCGGAAAACGTTGTCGACTGCGATGTGCTTCCGTTTTGGTCGAATGCGAGCGGACCGCTGAGCATGCCGTTGATGTTAATCGTACCTTGACCGCCGGAAATGCTCGTCGCCGTCAATCCTGCTTGCATCTTATCGCCCGGATGCGCGAATTGCGGTAACAGCGCATTCGTGACGAGCGCCTTGGAAACAATAAATGTTGCATCGCTGTTGCCAAAACGGAACCCGTTGCCCGTTGCGCTGTCGGTTGCTGCAACGGCAACCGCCATCACGCGCCACGTCGTGAGATCGTCAGGCGTGATGAAGGTAAACTGAGCGTTGCCGTTTGCATCCGTGTGCAACGCGCCATCGTAGTATGCAATGGGCTGAAAATTCGTGCGCACGCGCGTTCCGGCTGCACCAGCCATGAATCCGCCGCCGTAACCCCAACCCTTTTGGAGCGGTGACGGAATCTGCTGGAGCACGACGTCCGGCCGGTTGTCTGCGAACACGGTTGAGATCGGCTGCTGCGCATAGACGGCTTGCACGAGATCCGGCGGCCGATAGCCCGTGAGCTGCAGAATCGTTTCGTTCACAACCATCACTGCAGCCTCGCCACGTGTCGGCTTGCCGTGTGCGTCGCGCAGCTGCAGTCGCACGGTCTGCCGCGACTCGGGTTCAAGAGTCGCTTGCGCGGGCGAAAGCGAAACCTTTAAGTACTTGTCGTCGAGGTTGATGGTAAACGGGGCGAAGCCGGTGCGCGCTAGGCTGTCGAGCGAACCGGGCTGGACGTGAGCTAGTGGCTTGCCTTGTCGGACGAGCACAGCTTCGATCGCCGCGTTTGGCAGCATGTCGGCGCTCACGCGGAAGTGAACCTCCGGCGCGCCACCGCTCACCGTTACGATCTGATGGTAAAGCACTCGATTGCGCACGACTGCGAAATAGAGTTCGCCTTTTGGATAGGGCGATTGGATGAGCGCCGTTGCCGTATCGCCGACGTGGTAACTTGTCTTGTCCAGTTTGACTTGCAACATGTTGCGGTCGAACGCACCCCAGTCCACCTCGCCGGGTCCAGTCACCCAAATTTCCGTGTCAGATGCGGACGCGTCATCCTTGGCATCCGCAAAGTTTGCGCGAATACGATATGGTCCGGAGTCGGTTGGAGTCAGCGAAACAGTTTGCGGCGAGTCGGCTGAATCAATTTGTGCGGTAGCGACCGTCTTGTACTGCACCGCATTCTGGTCGGCTTGGCCACCTTCCACGAGCTGCGTCGCGCTGGCATACTGCATGAGCTGCAACGAGAGCTTGACGCTGCGGCGGCGCAGCGGTGCACCCTTGGGGTCGGTGACGATTACCTTGACCGGTAATGCCTTGCCGGCGGTGACGACCCAATCGTTTTGCAAACCGATGAGTGCATCTGCCGGTAGAACGGTAAACGATTTCGAATCGGCAACCGAAAGATTGGAGACGTCGACGACCTGTGCATCGACGCGATAGCTCATCGGGTACGGGATGTCGGCGTCGACTTTGACTTGCTCATCGACTTTGCCTGACGGTCCAAGGGTTTGCAGTTTTTGCAGCACGTCGCTCGAGGTTGTTGGAGGTCGCTCGGGCCAGAACCATTGCCGGCCAAAACTGAAATCATCCCAACCCTTCGGCGAATAGCTCGTCTGCTGGCGCGTCACATAGTAGGTCGCTTGGCCGCCTTGCACGGGTGAGCCGAACAAATATTCACTCGTAGCGGAAGCGGTGACCGTATCCCCCGGATACGCTATGTCTTTGTCGAGGGCGAGCGTCACTTTGAAATTCGGCGGCTTGAATTCGGCAACGCGGAAATCGCCGGCGATGGTCACACCGTTCGGACCTTTGGCTCGGACGGTGTAATATCCCAATGGTTGATTCGCTTTCAGCGCCAGCTCGAGCGAGAACATGCCATACGCGTCTGTCGTCTGCGATCCCAAGTCGGACTTCTGTCCGCTCGGGCCCTCAAGGGTGACATCGTAGCGAGCGTTGCGATCTTGACGCAACACACCGTTTTGAAGGAAATATGCAGCGCCGGTGAGCCACGCTTTCTCCGCCGGTTGGTAGAGCTGTCGGTCAGAGTAGATAGCACCCCGCGATTGCGGGTTTCCCTTATCCCATCCGCTCCTGATGTTGTAGCCGTAGAGTCCGCTGTAAGACGTTGTCCGCGCGAATGACCAGTCAGCGCCTTCTCGCGCAACTGCGAGAAGCGCAGGGCCGCCATAGTCACCTATATTGCCTTTGATGCAGCCGGCCATGGCGTCGCCGCTCAGCCAGAATGTCCCTGTCTCATCGGTTGTGCCCGTTGCGCAAGCCGATACCGGCGTACGTTGATCGGCAGACAAGTACAGTCGTGAGGGATATATTTCGATTCGCGCGCCGCTCACACGCGATCCATCCGAAAGGTGCTGAACGCGAACGAGCCCCTGCGTCGGAAACCACTGGGCAAAAACGCCGAGATTTGTTAATTGCACAAGGCCGAAGAATTGCTGATACGGACTAGACTGCTCCGTGACCGCAGTCGCTCCGTATGCGAGCATCCCGGTTCTGCCACCAAGTTTGTCGCGCAAGGGAACAGCGGTTGTGACGACGTCATTTCTATTTGCGTTCACGCGAACGACCGGCCATGAGTCGGTCGAAGGAAGCAAACCTACCCCCGAATTGTCGGGGTTTGCAGCATCCCAGTAGACAAGATCCCGGGGTTGCACGGACTTGTACACCGCTTTGTACTGCTTCTCGTGAAGGTTGACATATGCGATGTCGAGCTGCAGATTGTTGTCGGCCGGAAAAATATTCAACCCTTCGGGCGTCCAAAAATTCGACGTAAAGTCACCCGTCGACAGCGTCGCCTGGGCCTGCTTTCCAAGCGTCTGACCGAACTTGTCAGTGACCCCCGGTCCGATGGTGATCGTGTACTTCGTCGTGGGGGTGAGCCACGACGGGTTGATATACACGTTGTTGTCGCCATCTGAAACTTCAAACAGACCTGCGGTGCTCCGCGGCGTCGGTGAGATCGAAAGGTTCTTCTGCACCGAATCCGCGACGAGCCCGTTATTAAAACTCAGCAGCGGTCTGCCGCCGACAAAACGGCTTACCTGATTGGGATCGCGATCGAGTCCGTCAAATTCGAGTGCGCTGAACGTGACAAAGGATCCGGAAAAGTCATGACCGCTTGCGAGGTTGCCCCGAGCCGGCCGCACTCCCGCTGCAATCGTGAGAGCATATTCGGTTTTCTTCGCCAGCGCTTGCTTCGGGATGACTTTATAGACATAGTTTCGAGTCGAAGCGTCATATTTATATTGCGGCTGATCTTCGTCACCAGGCGCTGGAGTTTCGGTGGAGTCGAGCGCAACGGATACGGGCACGGATGTTTTGCCTCGCATCGTGATGAGCGAGAGATGATCGGCGAGCGACGTTTGGTCGAGCTCGACGTTCGATCGAAATCGCAGCGTCGGGTTTAGGTCGAGCGGACCTTGATCGCCGCCGATCTGCGGCAAACCTGTGATGTCGATCGGAGCTGTCGTGAACGTCCACGAGAGATCGTGTGCGAGCGTGTGTCCGTTGAGATCGGCAAGCCCTGCTTTGAGTGTAATGCGTACACGCGCGGCAAGCGGGAGCGCTTCATCTTGTTGAAACCCAACCATGCGCGGGGTGAGGAAACGAAAGCGTCCGGGAAGTTGCGGATCCATGACGAAGAGCGCGAGCTTTGCTTGTTGCGACTCATCTTCGATCGCT